>NZ_JBHOFD010000036.1:0-64663 GCF_046543445.1 Paenibacillus nanchangensis | reverse complement strand
TCTCCAATAAGGTTGCCCGGCACCGAAGTGCCTGGCGTTATTGTTAGAGCAGATAGCTCATTTTGAATCTGACGAGAATAAATTCTCATTTGTGAAATCACCGAAGTGATTCCCACTCACTCGTTGTTCAGTTTTCAAGGATCAAGCGTTTTTCGTTCATCGCCGTGTTTCAGCGGCGACTTTTATAATATAACATACTTACTAGCTTCTTTGCAAGAGTTTTTTTAAATCTTTTTTCTCAGTCTCTTGCATTTTGCTCGCCGCCTCATTATTCAATCGAAAAGGGGCGCGAGATATAATTTATCATGCCGCTCCCCTTTAGTCAACCTGTTTTTCATATACAAATCATTCCACCGGCGGGCGTCCTCTCCGGTTATCGCTTAATGCTTCATTTGTGTGGTTCGTCCGCCCCATGCATACTTTGAAAGCTCCTTCTGCGGAGCAAAACGGGCATACATCCGAAACACGGTTTTATAACGGCTTGCAATCGCCTGGCGGATATTTTGATCCAAGCGTTGATCGCTGAGGTCGAACAGCATCTCATCCAGCTCTTTGCGCAGCACATAATCCAGTTCCTTGCACTCTTTTTCGTTGAACAACATCCCCAACATAGGCCTGGCCTCCTTCTGCAGTCGGATTTGCTTTATTTCTCTAGGTCAACCGTTCTCTCCGGGCCATCGGATACGGGGGCAGCCTCCCGCCGTTCCCCGTCCTTACATCCCGCTTACACTAGATTAACCTACAAGCCGGAAAGATAACCGTTCCTTTTACTTTTTTCCCCAATTGCGCTCGGCGCAGCATCTGTAATATCTATTACCCACTCTTCTCCGCCAAAACGTTGGTTCAAAGGGATGACCGCAGATTTTTTGGAGTTTAGCCCGCGTTAGACATCAATTGATACGTAAGGGTGCTTTCGATAACGGCTGCGATCAACAGAAGAATTACCACCCAGAACGACGCAGTAAAGGTCTGTCTCATAAAGGTTGACCATCCCTCCGCCCCCTCCCGGGCCTTAGAGCGGAATAAAGAACTTGCAGCGCGCAGGCCAAACTGTAGTCCAAATGCACAGGCAATTATAATCGCCGGAATCTCAATGATCCCATGCGGCAGCAACCCTTTCACAATCAGCGTAAACAGATCCTGCCCCGCCAGCGCAGACTGATGGATAAGATACCCGATAACCGCACCATTCACAATCAGAAACAGCGCCGGGATTACGCCCAGCAGAGCGCCGAGGAAGATCATCGCTACCCCTTTAATCGCATTGTTAAAAAAGATAAACGTAAAAAAGCCCAGCTGCGGATTGGAGGACTCATGCAGGTTCCTGCTGATCTCCCCGAGACCCTCTAGCTGCGAAACAAGCAGTTGTTCCAGGCTTTCCGTGTTAAACCAACCAAGAGCCATTCCCCCGATAAACATAAGGGTTGCCCACAAAACAGCCTGTTTGATGGACTTTAAGTCCCGTACAAATTTTGAAAACGAAAACATGAGAGCCTCCTTTACCTTGGACAGGATGAGTCATAACGATAAAGTACGAGCATACATTGGTACAAACAAGCATTTGAACTGGGAGAGGAGCGCTGTCAGTATGAATTCCTTTTATGTATTCAGCGGCAAGAAAATAAAACGGTTTTTCTTTATTTGTGCCGCGCTGCTGCTTGCCGCCGGCGTGGTGTATGTGGAACGGGGGAATATCACAGTGTTCGCCGATGAAGCCCCGTCCGCCATCTACAGCGTACCGACGGAGAAAAAGGTGATTGCCCTGACGTTCGACATCAGCTGGGGAGAGAAACGCCCCGAACCGATTCTGAAAGTTCTGGAGGATAAGAAGGTGCAGAAGGCGACCTTTTTCCTGTCCTCCCCTTGGAGCAAAAGCCATCCGGCCATCGTGGACAAAATCAAAACCGCCGGTTATGAAATCGGCAGCCATGGGCACAAGCATGTGAATTACAGCTCGCTCAGCAGCGAAGAGATCCGCCATCAGATCAACACCGCACACACCATTTTAACAGACATGACCGGCAAAGCGCCAAATCTGATCCGGATGCCCAACGGAGATTTTGACAAAAGAGTCCTGCAGATCGCTGGCGAAATGGGCTATAAAGTCATCCAGTGGGATACCGACTCCCTTGACTGGAAAAATATCGGTACCCAGAACATTGTGGACCGTGTTGTAGGCAAAGCCCACCCCGGCGATATCGTGCTGCTGCACGCCAGCGACTCGTGTAAACAAACGCATGAAGCGCTGCCAATTATCATCGACCAGCTGCGCAGCAAGGGATACGAATTCGTGACGGTTTCGGAGCTGATCAGCCAAGGGAGTGCGGAAGGCAAAGAAGTCCGTGACTCCGCCTGGCTGGACCGCAGCCTGGAAGATGCAGCCGGGATGTGAATTTCTACTGCCCGCTTAATGCCGGGGGGATATAAGATCCGATATGTCGGGAGTCGGTTCACTGAGCTGCGGATAACTTAAGTCCAGCTCCTCAAGTGTCTGTACAACAATTGATAATGCCGTATAGTTGCGATACCATCTGCGGTTGGCGGGAATCCAGTACCATGGGGCTTCCGCCGTACTGCTTTTTTTGAGCAGATGCTCATACTCCTTCTGGTAATCATCCCAATATTTCCGCTCCTCCAGATCACTGGCATCAAATTTCCAATGTTTGCGCGGATCATGCAGTCTTTCCTGAATCTTCTCCAGCTGCTTCTCTTTGGAGATATGCAGGAACAGTTTGATTATGGTGGTGCCTTCCTCCGTCAGCATCCGTTCAAAATGGCGGATATGTTTGAACCGGCGGTGGCGCTCCTCCTCTGTCATCCCCCCATGCACGCGAGGAACCAGGATGTCTTCGTAATGGGAACGGTTGAAAGCCGAGATATAACCCTTTGGTGGTGTTTTTTGGTGAACACGCCATAAGAAGTCATGAGCCGCTTCCTCAAGGGACGGCTTTTTGAAGCTGGTGACGGTGAAGCCCTGGGGATTAATTCCGCCAAAAATATGTTTGACGGTGCCGTCCTTGCCGCTTGTATCCATTCCCTGAAGAATCACCAGCAGCGAATGCTTTTTCTGTGCAAACAGGATATCCTGCAGCTCAGCCAGCCGTTCTTTTAATCTCTCCATCTCCGCCTCAGCGGCTTCCTTGCTTTCAGCTTCCCGGCTATCGTCCGGATCCAGGCTGTGGAGACTGATATCGTCCGTGTCCTTAATTTTATATCTTGAGATGTCCATTTATTCTCCCTCCTGTTCCACCCGCTCATGGATGGCATTTCTAAATCTTTAACCCCCCATCCAAAAAATCAATCCTCCCCCTACATCCCATCCAAAAAAGGCGGCACGGAATCCAGTCCGGCCACCTTGTCGGTTCTTCTTCAGAAGTTTATGCAGATAATGGCTGTTCCCGCCGCACCGCCGGGCGAAGCACCCGATGGAGCATCAGAATCTGGAACGCGTTGCAGGCAAGCAGCGGAACGAAGATAAACACAGTGGCACTGTCCACCCCGATACGCAGCACCCCGATCAATTCAACAATCGTAATCGCTGTCATAAAAAACAACGTCGGCACCCACGCTGAAGCATTGGTGCTCTTTACTTTGAAATAACCCACCATAGCCGCTGTAACCACAATGGCCGCTCCCAGCAGCCAGTCCGACAACCGTCCCCGGTCTCCACCCAGCATCGTGCGCAGGAAAAACAGCTCAAACAAAGCCAAGGCGCTTAGAGCCAATTGGATGTACTGCCAGGTTCTTCGGGTAAACACCCCGTTGCCCATATAATTCACAATAAGATACGCAAAAAAGCCCAGTTGGGAGTATACACTAACCAGCATCCCATATCCGACCAAAATCAAAGCATACAGCAAAAAGTCGGCTATTCCCTTAAAGGTGAAACCGCCATTGACCAGGCGCAGCGCCAAGTCGGCAAGCACCGATCCTCCAGCCCCGATCAGCAGGGTGGTCCAGAACAAGTAAAACCATTTTTTTAGACTCACGCGCTCCCCCCTCTGTGACAAATTTATTTTACCAAGCCTTCCGGCAAAAAACCATTCCCGGATAAACATAAATAGGTGTTTAAGCGGCATAATACTCTCAGCACTTCTCATAAGGAGGACAGGGCAATGAAAAGGGCGGCACGGGGAATAAGCGGACTGGCACTGGGTCTGCTGCTTCTGACACTGACTGCCTGCGGAGGCGAGCAGAGCGGATCCTCCCAGCAGCAGGGCAGCTATAAAGAAATGAAAACGATGATCGTCGATATACTAAAAAGCGAGGACGGCAAAAAGGCGATCGAAGAAGCCTTAACCTCCCCCAGCTCCAGCTCGGAAAGCGGCGGCGGAGGCAGCGGCGGGGGGGCGAGCGGTATGCTCAGCATTAAAATGATGCCGATGCAGTCCCAAGAACAGATCCGAACGGCGGTAAAAGACACGTTAACCGCCCCAGAGTACCAAAAAGAAATTGAAAAGATCATGACCGATCCGAAGTTTGCGGGCGATTTTGCCAAAGCGATTAATTCACAAAGCAAACAGCTGCACCTGCAGCTGATCAAGGACCCCACTTACCAAAAATCCATTGGGGAAATCATGAAATCTCCGGAAATGATGAAAATGTTCCTCGATCTGACGAAGACGCCTGACTACCGTAAACAATCCATGACGATTATGCAGGAAGCCATGCAGAACCCCTTATTCCGTATGGAAGTGTTGGATCTGCTGAAAACGGTCGTTCAGGAAGAACTGCAGCCGAAGGTGGAGAAAAAGGGCGGCGGCGAGCAGGGCGGCGGTGGAGGAGAAGGCGGCGGAGAAGGCGGCAGCGGTGAAGGCGGCAGCGGTGAAGGCGGCGGTGGCGGTGGAAGTTCCTAACGCTTAAGAGAAGACAACAAGCCGTTCCCGGATCGGGAACGGCTTCATTGCGTGGAGTCTGCCTATACCTCGCATTTGATGGTGATGCGAGCGGCCAGCTCGTCAAACAGTTTGCCTGTTGGGCTGTCCGCTTTGTACACCGAAGGCGAAAAATCCGGTTCGGAGATATGATTGTCCGGCGCGCCAAGCGGAATTTGGGCCAGCAGGTCCGTATGCAGCGTCTCCGCGAGTCTCGCTCCGCCTCCCCGGCCGAATACATAATCCTTTTGTCCGCATGCCGAGCATTCGTAATACGCCATGTTCTCCACAACCCCCAGCACCTCGTGGTCCGTCTGGAGCGCCATAGCGCCCGCTCTGGCCGCCACAAAGGCCGCCGTCGCATGCGGCGTAGTCACAATGATCTCTTTGCTGTGAGGAAGCATCTGATGGACATCCAGCGCCACATCACCGGTTCCCGGCGGCAGGTCCAGCAGCATATAATCCAGCTCTCCCCAGCCGACGTCGCTAAAGAACTGTCTGAGCATTTTGCCGAGCATCGGCCCCCGCCAGATAACGGGGTTATTTTCCCGGATAAAAAAGCCCATTGACATCACTTTGACGCCGAAACGTTCCACCGGAATAATGGTGCCTTCCTCAACAACGGGGCCTTCTTCGATCCCCATCATGTCGGGAACGCTGAAGCCGTAAATATCGGCATCAATCAAGCCGACCCGTTTACCTTGTCTAGCAAGCGCCGCTGCCAGATTCACGGTTACCGTCGATTTCCCGACGCCGCCCTTACCGCTTGCCACTGCTATAAAATGTACGCCGGAGTCAGGGTTGATCAGCTCATGCTCATCAAGTCCGGCAGCATGTCCCTTAAGTTTGCCTTCGGGCTCGGACTCCTCTTCTTCACCGCCGCGCAGCAAGGCGCGTTCATAGTCGGTAGCTTCCCTGAGCCGGATGTGCACCTGTTCCACGCCGCCTTCCGCCAGCGTGTCGCGCACCCGCTGCTCCAGCTGAATCCGGTCTTTTTCCTCCGTATCCAGGCAGACAAGAGACAGTGAGATCCGATCCTCTTTGACCATAATGTCCCGGATCAGCTGAAGATCCACCAGACTTCGGCCGGTCGCCGGGTCGGTAATCGGTTGCAATAGCGAAAGTATTTGTTCCCTGGACAGCATCGTCAGCACCTCGGTTTCCTATTCGAAGGACCAGTCCTCCGGTTGTATTATGTCCATTATAACATTACCCTTCCCCATCGCCTATTCTTCCCGAATCAATAACAGACCAGCCGTTTACCATGAAGGACACGACTCAAACCTCCGGCCTCTCGTAGTCCCCGCTCCACCGCATCCAGCCATCCCCTACTTCGTTTACTTCGTAGTCCCCGCTCCACCATATCCAGCGATCCCCTGCTTCGTTTACTTCGTTGTCCCCTCGCCTGCGGTATAGCGCAAAATCCCCCGGTAAATGCTGGTCGCCACCTTGCGCTGGTAAACATCCTCCCCAAGCAGCACCGATTCCTGCGGGTGTGACAGAAAGCCTACCTCCACTAAAGCGGAAGGCACATCGAGTGCCTGCAGTAAAAAGATCGTATTGGCTGTTCTGGCGTTCCGGTCGGTGTTCTCCAGCGTATAGCGGATTTCCGACTGAATCAATCCGGCCAAGGCTTCGCTCCCTGGATGTTTGGGCGTATAGAAGGTCTGTGCGCCGCTCCAGCGGTTCGAAGGCACGCTGTTCATATGGATGCTGATAAACAGATCCACACCCTGCTCCTGTAAAAACCTTGCCCGTTTCTTAAGGTCCTCCGTCTTGCGTTTGGAGTAACCTTGGGTGGAAGGCTCGGCCAAGTCATAATCTCCCTCCCGGGTCATTACAACCACAGCCCCCGCCTGCTGGAGGTAATCCCTTAAATACAGGGAGACAGCGAGATTGATTTCTTTTTCAATCAGTCCCTGGCGGCTTACCGCTCCCCCATCCGGCCCGCCGTGGCCGGCGTCGATAGCGATCGTTTTACCCGAAAGCGGGAGACTCCAGTAGCTGCTGCCCGTCCTGGCTGTCGGCATATCGTAGGCGATAATGCCGATGATCAAGAAGGCGAGTACCGCGCCAAGCATACTTTTTTTGATAGACCGCCAAGAAATCCAGACCGAGACTTTCCCGGGCTTACGGCCGGACATAACAAGACCCCCTCATCCCGATAGATTCTACTCCATCTATATGGGACAAGGGGGCCAATTAGTACAAGTCCAGCAATTAATGGGCAGCCGACGGCTGTGACATGCCCTCGATCAGCACACGGGCCACTTCCGGACGGGTGAACTCCGGCGGCGGACAGACGCCATCCCGCAGCAGACCCCGGACTTTGGTGCCCGACAGGGTAAGATGATCTTCCGCCGGATGCGGACAGGTTTTGCTGGACGCCATATTTCCGCAGGTTTTGCAGAAAAAGCTGTGCTCGAAGAAAAGCGGCGTGATGCCCAGTTCCTCCGCGGTAAAATTCGAGAAAATCTCCTGCGCTTCATAAGTTCCGTAGTAGTCGCCTACCCCGGCATGATCGCGGCCGACGATAAAATGCGTACACCCGTAGTTTTTACGGACCATCGCATGAAAAATCGCCTCACGCGGTCCGGCGTACCGCATTGCCGCCGGGAAGACGCCCAGAAAGGTACGGTTCTCTGGATAGTAGTTCTCCAGCAGCACCAGATAGCTTTTCATCCGGATGCTGGCCGGCACATCATCCGATTTGGTCTCGCCGACCAGCGGGTTCAGGAACAAGCCGTCGACAATCTCCATCGCCGATTTTTGAATGTACTCATGGGCGCGGTGAACCGGATTGCGCGTCTGGAAGCCAACAACCGTCTTCCAGCCCTTTTCGGCGAATATACGGCGCGTCTCGGCAGGATCAAAATAAAACTCACCGAACTGCTCCGGTTTTGGCCGGTTCAATACCGTGATCGCTCCGCCAACATAGGTAGAGGAACGCTCCAGAAGCTTGGCGACGCCCGGATGGGCTGGATCGGTGGTTTTAAAGACATGCTGAGCCTCCACCGCTTGGTCCGCAATGTAAATGCTCTGAATTTCAATCAGTCCGTAGGTGACCCCGTCCGCTTCGCCCACCAGCGCAGCTGTAGTGCCCACAGATAGCCCTTCCCGGATTTCGTCCGAAACCGCCAGGGTAATCGGAATACTCCATACGGTCCCGTTAGCCAGTCGCATACGTTCCACAACGGAACGGTAATCCTCTTCGTTCAAGAACCCGGTCAGCGGTGAAAACGCTCCTACGCCGATCAAATCCAGATCGGAAATCGTCCAAGTGTTAACGGGAATTTTCGGATAGCTTTCGGCTTTCTGCAGCAGCTGTTCCCGCTGTGTTCCTTCAGCCACTCGCTGAACAAGTGCGCCTCCATGCGGCAATATGGCAGTCATTTGGTTGCTCCCTTCCTGTATCCAAGCAGAATCTGATTCGATTATTTATGCAGTCCGCATTCGGTTTTATCATTGCCCGACCAGCGCCCGGCACGCGGATCTTCTCCCGGCATAACAGGCCGGGTGCAGTGCAGACAGCCAATGCTGGGGAAATTCTGATCATGCAGCGGGTTATAAATGACATCGTTCGCCCGGATATAGTTCCATACATCCTCACTTGTCCAGTCAGCGATCGGGTTGAATTTTACCAGACCAAATTTGTGGTCGTATTCAATCTTTTTCGCATTCGCCCGGGTAGGCGCCTGGTCCCTGCGGATGCCGGTAATCCACGCTTCATATTGGGACAAAATACGGGTAAGCGGCTCAACTTTGCGGATGTTGCAGCATTGATTGGGATCAACCGACCAGAGCGCCTCACCGTAGACCTCCGCCTGTTCTTCGGGTGTAATTTTAGGGGAAACCCGGACAAACTCCAGGCCGTATTTAGCCGCCATTTGGTCACGGGTGTCATAAGTCTCCTGAAAGTGAAAGTCTGTATCCAGATAAAAAATGTCGGTACCCGGACTTACTTTCTGTATCATATCAACCAGCACGACATCTTCCGCCCCAAAACTGCAGGCAAAGGTGATATTGGGAAAAGTCGTTACCGCGTAACGAATAATCTCCTCCGCCGTGGCCGTTTCCAGTTCAACAGCCTTCTCTGCGATCAGAGCCTCTTTTTCAAGCAGGTTCATCTATAATTCCTCCATATGAATAAAAAATTAGGGCCCGAGTTAATTCCAACTAAGCATATAAGAATTAGTATAAAGTTTTTAACTAAGATGTCAATCATTTTGGCTGATTTGTCCCATCGGAATTACCGGGCTAACGCCTTCTACATCATAAGCAAGAGTATGGGAGTTCGGCACCTTCTCATGTAAAAAAGTTTGTGCAGGGTGTGGGGACTATCAGGACATCATGGTAAGAGTTAACGCGAAGCCAGGGTCTTTCATAAGCACTCGAGGTCATTTAAAATGGCGAGGAAATAAAAGCAAACTGGTTAGCAGTTAATTATACTTATGCGGGGACGGATACAAAAATCAAATGAAACAGGGAGCTTTATCATCTTTACTATTGGATATAATAAAAACCCCTGGCCGAATCGGCCAAGGGCTGAAATTCCTTGATACACAAGGGATATTAACGTTTCGAGAACTGAGGAGCGCGACGAGCCGCTTTGAGACCGTACTTCTTACGTTCCTTCATCCGCGGATCGCGAGTCAGGAATCCGGCTTTCTTCAGGGAAGAACGGAATTCCGGGTCAGCTTTCAGCAGTGCACGGGAGATGCCGTGACGGATAGCACCGGCTTGGCCGGAGATTCCGCCGCCGTGCGCGATAACGAGCACGTCGTAGCTTCCCAGTGTTTCTGTCAGTGTCAGAGGCTGCTTAACGATCAGTTTGAGTGTTTCCAAACCGAAATATTCATTGATGTCGCGTTTGTTGATGACAATGCGTCCTTCACCCGGTACGAGGCGAACACGTGCTACCGAATGTTTACGACGACCTGTCCCATAGTATTGTACTTGTGCCATGAAACTGTCCTCCCTTATTCTTATCCGCGAAGTTCGTAAACTTCAGGTTTTTGTGCTGCGTGTGGATGCTCGGCGCCTGCATATACTTTCAATCTCAGCTTCATTGCGTTACCTTGGCGAGTCTTAGGAATCATGCCGTGTACAGCAGATTCGATGACGCGTTCCGGTTTCGTCTTCAGCAGATCTTCAGCAACCGTAACTTTCAGGCCGCCCGGGTGCATCGAGTGACGGTAGTATTTCTTGTTCTGCAGCTTCTTGCCAGTCAGGTGAATCTTCTCAGCATTGATTACGATGACGAAGTCGCCGCCGTCAACATGCGGAGTGAATTGCGGTTTATGTTTGCCGCGGATCAAAGCCGCCGCTTCGCTGGCCAGACGTCCAAGCGTTTTGCCTTCGGCGTCGATGATGTGCCATTTGCGATCGACTTCGCTTGGCTTAGCCATATAAGTGGTACGCATGAATAGTTCCTCCTTGTTCTCATACAAAAATCATGGGGTTCATCTATCTCGTTTGTTCATTACATTTCGTAGTTAGGTCATACATTCAAAGGTATTACGGCGGTTCTCCTGAGGGGGGCCGTGGGATAGCCATCAAGAAAACACAACTTTTATTTTACAGCATAATGACACCGGACGCAAGCCGTTTTTTTGAATCTTATTCAAGGATTTTCAGCTATCGGAGGAGGCGCGTCCCACGAGTCATATTCCACGCTCCAGAGCGCCAGTCCTTTGGAGACCGCCGTTGGTCCGGCCGCTGCACGGTCGCATGCGGCAAGGATATCGGTGACCTGCTCCGGACGCCGCTTGCCCTCCCCAACCTCAATAAGCGTACCCATGATAATACGTACCATATGCTGCAAAAATCCGTTACCGGTAATAAACGTATGAATCACCCCTTGATCCTCCGTGCCGGGGCGGCACATGCTCCGGTCCACTTCCATACGGACTTCGTATATCGTGCGCACATGAGAAGCCTTTGTGGAATGTCTGGAAGCAAAGGAGGTAAAGTCATGGGTGCCAACTACATGGCGCAGTCCCGACTCCATAGCGGGCACATCCAGCTTCACCGGATGATGAAACTGCCAGCGCCGCTGAAACGGGTCGGGGAACCGGTTCCCGTTAATCGCATACCGGTACGTTTTGCGTTTGGCGAACCGGCGGGAGTGGAACGAGAGCGGAACCTCACGCGCTTCCGTAACGACGATGTCCTCCGGCAGCCGGGCGTTTAGCGCCAGGCACCAGCGTTCCAGCGGGATCTGCGAGCCGGTTATGAAGTTAAACGGCTGCCCGTACGCATGCACGCCGGCATCCGTTCTTCCCGAACCCGTGATTTTCAGCCGTTCTCCCGTCAGATGGAAGATCGCCTGCTCCAGGCAGTCCTGGATTGTAGCCCCTTTAGGCTGCGTCTGAAAGCCGTTGTAGTTCGTGCCGTCATAATGAACTTTCATCAATAGGTTGCGCATTGAATCTCCTTTTCTCAAAAAAAAGAAGCCCCTACGGGAGCTCCTTCCATTGAACCAAGCGGATTTCCACGGGCTCGAGAAGTGCAGCGCACTGCCTGCTCGGCGTCCGCCGGAACCGGCCGTCGGTAGGAGCCGGGACATGACGCCGCCGCCTCTCTCAGCTTGTACTGCCCCGTCGGGGCTTCCCATGGCTTAAGCCTTTGGGCAAGCCGAGGGAAGAGCCGGGCCATATTCCACTGATACAATATCACCGATCATTTCCCCTATCCGTTCTCCGGAGGAAAACGGGGTCAGGGATCTAATCGTTTATAAATGCCTTATTCGCTTACGCGCGGTCTACCAATTCAAGATAAACCATAGGCGCTGCGTCGCCGCGGCGAGGTCCCAGCTTCAGGATACGCGTGTATCCGCCTGGACGCTCGGTGTAGCGAGGTGCGATTTCGGAGAACAGTTTTTGGATTGCGTCCTGTTCGCCGTCAACCGTTTCGCGGCGAACGAAAGCCGCCACTTGACGACGGGCATGCAGATCGCCCTTCTTCGCTTTAGTGATCAGTTTCTCAGCGATGGAACGAACTTCCTTCGCTTTGGCTTCCGTAGTCTGGATGCGCTCGTACAGGAACAGGTCCGTTACCAAGTCGCGGAACAGCGCCTTACGCGCACTGGAGTCACGCCCCAATTTTTGGTATGCCATGTTTTTCCCTCCTTTGCAGTCGTGAGTCTCGTTCTATTCTTCCGTGCGGAGTCCCAAACCCAGCTCTTCGAGCTTCTCTTGAACTTCCTCCAAAGACTTGCGGCCCAGGTTGCGGACCTTCATCATGTCTTCTTCAGTTTTCGTTGTCAGCTCCTGCACCGTGTTAATGCCGGCGCGTTTGAGGCAGTTGTAGGAACGTACGGACAAATCGAGCTCTTCGATCGTCATCTCAAGCACTTTTTCTTTCTTGTCTTCCTCTTTTTCGACCATAATTTCGGCGTCTTTCGCTTCGTCCGTCAGACCGACGAACAGAACGAGGTGCTCGTTCAAAATTTTGGCCCCGAGGCTTACCGCCTCTTCCGGTCTGATGCTTCCATCCGTCCAGATTTCCAGCGTCAGCTTGTCGTAGTTAGTCACTTGTCCGACGCGTGTATTGTCAATGGTATAGTTGACGCGAGAAATGGGAGTGTAGATGGAATCCACCGGAATCACGCCGATCGGCTGATCTTCGCGTTTATTGCGGTCAGCTTGGACATAGCCGCGACCACGGCCTGCAAAAATCCGCATATGCAGTCTCGCACCGGGTCCCAGCGTGGCAATATGAAGGTCCGGGTTCAGGATCTCAACGTCGCTGTCCGCACGGATATCTCCTGCAGTAACGACGCCTTCTCCTTCCGCATCAATCTCGAACACCTTCTCCTCGTCGGAATGAATCTTCAGAGAGAGAGCTTTCAGGTTCAAGATGATTTCGGTCACGTCTTCCATTACGCCGGGAACGGTGGAGAACTCATGCAGAACGCCGTCTATCTGGACCGAAGTTACTGCAGCACCGGGAAGCGAGGACAGCAGGATGCGGCGAAGCGAATTCCCCAGCGTCGTGCCATATCCGCGTTCCAGCGGCTCAACTACGAATTTCCCATAGGTTCCTTCTTCATTAGCTTCAACGGTCTCGATTTTCGGCTTTTCGATTTCTATCACGAGTGTACCCCTCCTTCAAACGTCGCTCCTAAATGAAACGGTCACCTGTTCGGTGCATCATGTAGTATGCCTAAACAACCATTATTAGCAGATGGCGCCGGTATTATACCACATTGTACATGCTTATTTCACTAGACGCGGCGACGTTTTGGCGGACGGCATCCATTGTGAGGAACCGGAGTCACATCTTTAATCAGGTTAACTTCCAGGCCAGCAGCCTGAAGGGAACGGATGGCTGCCTCGCGGCCCGCGCCCGGTCCTTTAACCATAACTTCTACGGATTTCATGCCGTGCTCCATTGCCGCTTTGGCTGCAGTTTCTGCCGCCATTTGCGCTGCAAACGGAGTGGATTTACGGGAACCTTTAAATCCTTGGCCGCCGGAGCTTGCCCAGGAGATTGCGTTACCGTGAGGATCCGTAATCGTAACGATGGTGTTGTTGAACGTGGAACGGATGTGTGCCACGCCGGATTCGATATTTTTACGGTCGCGACGTTTGGTACGTACGACTTTTTTAGGTTTAGCCATTGTCTCTTATCCCCCCTTACTTCTTCTTGTTAGCTACCGTACGACGCGGGCCTTTCCGGGTACGGGCATTGGTTTTGGTACGCTGACCGCGAACAGGCAATCCACGACGGTGACGAACACCGCGGTAGCAGCCGATCTCAGTAAGACGTTTAATATTCAAGGAAATTTCACGACGCAGGTCGCCTTCCACTTTGACCGATTTGTCGATCGTTTCACGCAGTTTGCTCACTTCATCTTCCGTCAGATCACGGACACGTGTATTAAAGTCAATCCCTGTTTCTTTCAGAATCTTTTGGGAAGTTGTTCTGCCGATTCCGAAAATGTAAGTCAAGGCGATCTCAACGCGTTTGTCACGTGGTAAATCCACACCAGCTATACGAGCCATTTTACGCTACACCCCCTTCTTTAACCTTGTTTTTGTTTGTGCTTCGGATTTTCGCAAATTACCATTACAGTCCCTTTGCGGCGGATGACTTTGCATTTCTCGCAAATGGGCTTTACAGAAGGTCTTACCTTCATGCTTATTACCTCCTAAAAGTTTTACAAAAGTAAAACCGGCTGTGAAAGCATACGCCCGTTCATCGCTAGGGGCGAAATCTTTCTTGAATGAGTAGCAATCTATTTACGATAGGTTATACGGCCTTTGGTCAAATCATAAGGCGATAACTGTACGACCACCTTGTCTCCCGTCAGAATACGGATAAAGTGCATCCGCAGCTTTCCGGAAACATGGGCAAGAATCTGATGACCGTTCTCCAGCTCGACCTTAAACGTTGCGTTCGGCAACGGTTCGATGACGGTACCTTCCACTTCAATGACATCTTCTTTGGCCACAGTCAGTCTCCTTTCTTTATAGCGCTAGGATCCGCGGACCGGACATAACTCTGAACGGCAAACCGCAGCTTCCCATTCGTTACGCGTCCGCTTTCCTGCAGGCTGTTTACAACTTCTCCGCTGATCCGGGGCAGCAGCTCCAGATGAAGAACATTCTTCTTCTTCGGCTGGTCAAACTTGCGTTTGTCCCCGTCCGCAATCCACACAAACCGGCTGTCTGCAACCGAGATCACCACGGCATACTCTCCGGCGTCCTTGCCTCTTAAAATTCTCACGATTTGACCGACCTGCGGGCTGCTCGTCACTGTCATGAAGATCACCTATGCATTCAGTTTCGTGAAAATTTCCATGCCGTCAGGCGTTACCGCCACTGTGTGTTCAAAGTGAGCGCACAGCGATCCGTCCACCGTGACGACCGTCCAATTGTCTTCCAGCGTCTTGACGTAACGTCTGCCGGCGTTGACCATCGGCTCGATCGCAAGCACCATCCCCGGCTTAAGCCGCGGTCCGCGGTCCGCAATGCCATAGTTCGGAATTTGCGGTTCTTCATGCAGTTCTGTCCCAATTCCATGACCAACATACTCGCGGACAACCGAGAAGCCGGCATCTTCGATGTATCGCTGAATGGCATTGGAGATTGTAAACAATCGAACGTCCGGTTTTACGAGCGCCAGACCCGCGTAGAGGGAGCCTTCCGTGACGTCCAGCAAACGCTGGGCTTCTTCGGAAATGCTGCCGACCCCGTACGTCCAGGCGGAATCGCCATGGTATCCCTGGTACTGAGCGCCGATGTCCAGCGTCACAATGTCGCCTTCCACCAGCTTGCGTTTCCCTGGGAATCCGTGTACCAATTGTTCGTTAACCGAAGCGCATATACTGGCCGGAAACCCGTTGTAGCCTTTAAAAGACGGCACAGCGCCTTGACTGCGAATGTACTGATCGGCAATTCTGTCGAGTTCCCCAGTCGTTATCCCCGGCTCTATGGCCTCCGCAATGCGGCGGTGGCATTCGGCTACAATCCGCCCGGCTTCCCTCATAAAAGCAAGTTCCTGTTCGGACTTACAAATGATCATTACACTAACCTCGCAGTAAAGACACAATTTCGGACGAAACCGTATCGATTTCCTGTTCACCGTTGATTTGACGCAGCAGACCCTTCTCCTGATAGAAACTGAGCAGCGGCGCCGTCTTGTTGTCGTACTCGTCCAGACGTTTTCCGACGCTTTCTTCGTTGTCGTCCGGCCGTTGGTACAATTCTCCGCCGTCCAGGTCGCAAATACCGGCCTCTTTCGGCGGATTAAAAATCAGATGATAGGATGCGCCGCACACGGTGCAGATCCGGCGGCCGGTCAGACGCGCCAGCAGCTGTCCGCGGTCGACATCCAGATTGATAACATGATCCAGCGATGTGTTCAGACGGGCCAGAATATCATCCAGCGCTTCCGCCTGCGAAAGGGTTCTTGGAAATCCGTCAAGCAGAAAGCCCTTTTTGCAATCGGGCTGCTGCAGCCGTTCTTCCACAATGCCAATCGTTACATCATCCGGTACAAGCAGTCCCTGATCAATAAAGGATTTGGCTTTCAGCCCAACCGGCGTACCCTGTTTGATCGCCAGGCGAAACGCGTCGCCCGTCGAAATATGGGGGATGCCAAACTCTTTCACGATCACGGCCGCTTGCGTCCCTTTGCCTGCCCCGGGAGGGCCCATAAATAGGATGTTCACGCTTTAGTCTCCCCTCCAAAAGTTCGCCGTCAAGCAGGAAACAGCACAATAGGTGCCGGGAAACA
Source organism: Paenibacillus nanchangensis (assembly GCF_046543445.1). Lineage (NCBI taxonomy): Bacteria > Bacillati > Bacillota > Bacilli > Caryophanales > Paenibacillaceae > Paenibacillus > Paenibacillus nanchangensis. The sequence continues at coordinate 48,545 of NZ_JBHOFD010000036.1, read as the reverse complement.
GGCTAACACGCTTCTCCGGAACCTATCGCCTATTTATTGATAAAGCCTTTGTAGTGACGCTTGATCAGCTGGCTCTCGATTTGTTTCATCGTATCCAGCGCTACGCCGACTACGATCAGCAACGCCGTGCCGCCGATCTGAACCGATTGCGGCAGACCGGACAATGCGCCGAAGATCATCGGCAGTACGGAGATAAGAGCCAGGAACAGCGCGCCGGACATGGTCAGGCGGGACATTACTCTGGTCAGATATTTTTCCGTTGCTTTACCCGGACGGATGCCGGGAATGTATCCGCCGTTCTTCTTCATGTTATCCGCCATTTGCTGCGGATTCATCTGAACGAAGGTGTAGAAGAACGTAAATCCGATGATCATCACAACGTACAGGACCAGCCCAAGCGGACTATGAATAGACAAGTTATTCGTAACCCACTTGGCCCACTGGTGAGTGGACCAGAACGAGGAAATCACTACCGGGAATTGAAGCAGCGACACCGCGAAAATGACCGGAATTACACCTGCCGCGTTGATTTTCAGCGGAATATGGGTATTTTGTCCGCCGTACATCTTGTTCCCTACCACACGCTTAGCGTATTGGACAGGAATCTTACGGATGGCCTGCTGAACGAAAATTACACCGACGATTACCAGCACAATTACGACCAGCACGAGAACGACTTTAAGAATATTGAGGAACACCTGACCCGGTACGATAAAGCTCGACTGGGCCGTTGTGGTGATATACCCCGGAAAGCCTGCGACGATTCCCGCAAAAATCAGGATGGATATCCCGTTCCCAATCCCCTTCTCGGTAATCTGCTCCCCAAGCCACATCAGGAACGAAGTACCGGCTGTCAGCACAATAGCAACCAGCAGGTAATCCGCAAAGGTTGCATTCGGCATCATAGGGGTTGAATACATACGGTTAAATCCGATCGTGGTGGCAAACGCCTGGATCAGGCCCAATATTACGGTACCATATCGGGTAACCTGAGCCAACTGCTTTTTCCCGTGCTCGCCCTGTTTTGCCCATTCGGCAAATTTCGGGATGACATCCATCGACAGCAGCTGCACGATAATCGATGCCGTGATATACGGGTAAATGCTGATGGCAAAGATCGAGAAGTTCTTGAGCGCGCCACCCGAGAAGGTGTTGAGCAGATTCATCAACGCTTCCCCTGCTTGATTGGATGCTTCTAACGCTTCTTTGTTTACGCCGGGAACCGGCACATACGATCCGATGCGGTAGATGATCAGCACGAACAGGGTGAACATGATCTTTTTGCGCAAATCCTCAACATTCCATATATTCTTAAGCGTCTTGAACATTAGATCACCTCGGTTTTACCGCCGGCAGCCTCGATTTTCTCTACCGCAGATTGAGAGAACTTATTTGCTTGTACAGTCAGCTTCACGGTCACTTCACCGTTACCGAGTACCTTGATGCCGCTTTTCGCATTTTTTACAATGCCCGTTTCCATTAGCAGCTGAGGAGTAACTTCAGTTCCTTCTGCAAAGCTGTTCAGTTCCTCAATGTTCACAATCGCGTACTCTTTGCGAGTAGGATTGACGAAACCACGTTTTGGCAGACGACGATAGAGCGGGTTCTGTCCACCCTCGAATCCAGGGCGTACACCACCGCCGGAACGAGCGTTTTGACCTTTATGACCGCGGCCCGACGTTTTGCCGTTACCGCTGCTGGAACCGCGACCTACACGGTTGCGTTCCTTGCGGGATCCGGGAACCGGAGCAAGTTCATGTAACTTCATCGTTTGCACCTCCTTATTGTTGTTGATTGTATACCAGGCGCTTAGCCTTCAATTTCAGTAACGGATACCAAGTGGCTCACTTTGTTGATCATACCGCGAATTGCGGGATTATCGTTGTGTACCACTGTGGAGTTCAGCTTACGCAAGCCCAGCGTCTTAACGGTTACGCGCTGCGTTTCCGGACGTCCGATCAGACTGCGTACGAGGGTGATTTGCAATTTAGCCATTGACGTTCCCCTCCTTAACCGCGCAGTTCTTCGACGGATTTGCCGCGGAGTTTCGCGACTTCCTCAATGCGCTTCAGACGGGACAAACCCTCCAAAGTGGCATTGACCATGTTCATGGAGTTCGAAGAACCCAGAGATTTAGTCAAAATATCGCCAACGCCGGCAAGCTCGAGCACTGCACGAACCGGACCGCCTGCGATAACCCCGGTACCTTGGGATGCCGGTTTCAGCAGCACGCGTCCTGCGCCGAAGTGGCCGGTAACCAGGTGAGGAATCGTTGTTCCTACGAGCGGGATATGGATCAGGTTTTTCTTGGCATCTTCGATGCCTTTACGGATGGCGTCCGGTACTTCACCGGCTTTACCGATGCCTGCACCGACCCAGCCATTGCCGTCGCCGACAACAACCAGTGCGCTGAAGCTGAAACGGCGTCCGCCTTTTACAACTTTAGCAACACGGTTAATGTGAACAACTCTTTCTGTCAGCTCTAAAGTGTTCGGATCTATACGCAAGTCGTTAACCTCCTTCTTAGGTATATTCTAGAATTCAAGGCCTGCTTCGCGAGCTGCGTCAGCCAGTGCTTGAATCCGTCCATGGTACAGGTAGCCTCCGCGGTCAAATACAACTACAGAGTGACCTTTAGCTTTTGCACGCTCAGCGACCAGACGGCCCACCTTGCTTGCTGCTTCTACGCTGCCGCCGTTCTTGATTTCAGAGCTCAGCTCTTTGTCAAGCGTCGATGCGGATGCCAGCGTTACGCCAGCCACGTCGTCGATCAGTTGTGCGTAGATGTGCTTCGAAGAACGGAACACATTCAGACGCGGACGTTCAGCCGTACCTTGGATTTTCTTACGAACACGCAGGTGTCTTTTCAGGCGTGCTTTGTTTTTGTCCTCTTTGGTAATCATGACTTTCCTTTCACTCCCTTCGGTTTGCCGTATAGCGGCTTCCCTTTAAGAAGCCTGGAGTAATCCGCCGGTCAGCCGGTTATTTCTTCTTACCGGCTTTACCTTCCTTACGGATGATGCGTTCGCCTTCATATTTAATCCCTTTGCCTTTGTAAGGCTCAGGCTCACGTACAGAACGGATTTTGGCAGCATAAGCGCCGACACGCTCTTTGTCGATCCCTTTTACGATGATCTTCGTGTTCGCCGGAACTTCGAATTCGATGCCCGGCTCCGGAACGATTTCCACCGGATGGGAGTAGCCCACGTTCAGAACGATTTTATCTCCGGACTTGCTTGCACGATATCCGACCCCAACCAGTTCCAGAGATTTCGAAAATCCTTCCGTCACGCCGCTGACCATGTTGTTGACAACGGAGCGGGTCGTGCCGTGAAGAGAGCGATGCAGTTTGTTGTCCGAAGGACGAACAACGTTAATTTCGTTATTTTCAACCGTAACCTTCATATCTTTATGAAGCTCACGAGTCAAAGTACCCTTAGGGCCTTTTACAGTAATCACGGTGTTGTTGACAGTTACGTCTACACCGCTTGGTACTGCGATTGGTTTGCGACCAATACGAGACATGTGTTGCACCTCCTTATCTTGTGACTTGTATTACCAAACGTAGCAGACAACTTCTCCGCCGGATTTAGATTGACGAGCTTCCTTGTCGGTCATAACACCTTTGGAAGTCGAGATGATCGCGATGCCCAGGCCGCCCAGTACGCGAGGCACTTCGTTGCTCTTCGTGTACACGCGAAGACCAGGCTTGCTGATTCTTTTCAGACCGGAGATGACGCGCTCTTGGTTCGGGCCGTATTTCAGGAAAATACGGATAATCCCTTGTTTGCTGTCTTCGACAAACTCCGCGTCGCGGATGAAACCTTCACGCTTCAGGATGTCGGCGATCTGTTTCTTCATTTTCGAAGCAGGCATTTCTACCGTTTCGTGGCGAACCGTGTTCGCGTTACGAATACGAGTAAGCATATCTGCAATAGGATCAGACATAGTCATTGTGTGGAAACCTCCTTCCCGTTATAAGCTACTTACCAGCTTGCTTTTTTCACGCCAGGAATCTGGCCTTTATAAGCTAATTCTCGGAAACAAATTCTGCAAATTTTGAACTTTTGCAGGACCGAATGTGGACGACCGCAACGTTCGCAGCGTGTGTAAGCACGAACTTTAAATTTCGGCGCGCGTTGTTGCTTTACTTTCATCGAAGTCTTTGCCACTTTAGCCTGACACCTCCCAGGGTAATTTGACGAATCGGGTCAACCGTCTTATTTTGCGAAAGGCATTCCCAACTGAGTCAAGAGCTCGCGGGATTCCTCGTCTGTCTTAGCCGTCGTTACGATAACGATGTCCATACCGCGCACTTTGTCTACTTTGTCGTATTCGATTTCCGGGAAAATCAGTTGTTCTTTCAGTCCGAGCGTATAGTTGCCGCGTCCGTCGAACGCTTTGGTCGACACGCCGCGGAAGTCACGCACACGCGGAAGCGTTACGTTGAACAATTTGTCCAGGAAGTAGTACATCCGGTCGCCGCGCAGTGTTACTTTTACGCCGATCGGCATGTTTTCGCGCAGTTTGAAACCGGCGATGGATTTTTTTGCTTTTGTGATAACCGGCTTTTGTCCGGAAATCAGCTGCATATCGTTTACAGCGGAATCAAGCACCTTCGAGTTTTGTACCGCGTCGCCCACGCCCATGTTGATAACGACCTTCTCGATTTTCGGCACTTGCATAACCGTCGAATAGTTAAACTTCTGCATCAAAGCAGGGGTAATCTCGTTCAGAAAACGTTCCTTCATTCTTGCTGCCATGAAGTTGAACCTCCTTTCTTAAAAACTGTATTAGTCGATCACTTCTCCGGATTTCTTAGCTACGCGAACCTTTTTACCGTTATCCAGCACTTTGTAACCGATACGGGTTACGCCGCCGCTCTTCGGATCGATGTGCATTACGTTGGACACATGGATCGGAGCTTCCTGCTCGATAATTCCGCCCTGCGGGTTCAGTTGGTTCGGCTTCTGGTGTTTCTTCACCATGTTCACGCCTTCTACGAGAATGCGATTCTCACGGGGATACGCAGCGATGACGCGGCCTTTTTTGCCTTTGTCTTTACCGGTGATCACCATAACCACGTCGTCTTTCTTCACGTGCAGGTGGTTGTTGTAAGACTCCAGAACTTTTTTCACTTTAGGCATTCGTTACACCTCCTATGACTAGCCTTGGCAAGCATAATTGTCATTCTATATCGGGGCCCTGAAAAAGCAACCGGAATCGGCTTCCAGCCTGCTTACTTTCAAGGGAGGTTATTAAATAACTTCCGGTGCCAAGGAAACGATCTTCATGTAGTCCTTGTCGCGAAGTTCACGGGCAACCGGTCCGAAAATACGGGTTCCGCGCGGGCTTCTGTCGTCTTTTACGACAACCGCTGCATTCTCGTCGAATGCGATGTAGGATCCGTCTTTACGGCGTACAGAACGTTTGGTACGAACAACAACAGCCTTCACCACGTCGCCTTTTTTGACAACGCCGCCTGGTGTTGCTTGTTTAACGGAACAAACGATCAGATCACCGATTGCAGCCGTACGGCGTCCGGTACCACCCAGTACGCGGATACACATCAGTTCCTTCGCACCAGAGTTGTCGGCCACATGCAAGCGTGTAAATGGTTGAATCATTAGTAGTTCCTCCTTTCGGAAAAATGGTCATATTCAAAGGTTAGATGATAACCGCTTTTTCCACCACTTCAACCAGTCTCCAGCGTTTGTCCTTGGAGAGCGGACGAGTTTCCATGATTTTTACGGTATCGCCGATCTGCGCAGTGTTGTTCTCATCATGCGCTTTGAATTTCTTCGTGTACTTGATGCGTTTGTGGTACAGATCATGCTTTTTGTAAGTTTCAACAGCTACCACGATGGTTTTATCCATTTTGTCGCTGACCACTTTGCCGATTTGCACTTTACGCGCGTTCCGTTCCTCGCTCATAATTAGCCTCCTTCCTGAATACGGACATTACATCCGCTTCATTAACTAATCCCAAGTACTCTTTCATGGATAATGGTTTTAGCACGAGCTATTTCTCTGCGCACGTCACGAATCCGAGTCGGGTTATCCAGTTGGCCCGTAGCCAATTGAAAACGGAGATTAAAAAGCTCTTCTTTGAATCCGGCGATCTTTTGCTCAATCTCGGCAGTGGTTAAGTTGCGAAGTTCATTAGCTTTCATTTGCTTCACCACCCACTTCTTCACGTTTCACAAACTTAGTCTTCACAGGCAGCTTGTGAGCGGCGAGACGCATAGCTTCGCGGGCGATTTCTTCCGATACGCCTCCGAGCTCGAACATAATCTTGCCAGGCTTCACTACAGCAACCCATTTTTCTACGTTACCTTTACCGCTACCCATCCGGACCTCGAGAGGCTTCTGAGTGATCGGCTTGTCAGGGAAAATTTTGATCCATACTTTACCGCCCCGGCGGATATAGCGAGTCATCGCGATACGCGCAGCTTCGATCTGACGGTTGGTGATCCAGGAAGGCTCAAGAGCTTGCAGACCGAATTCGCCGAAGTTCAGCTCGGTGCCGCCTTTCGCCATACCTCTCATATGACCGCGTTGTTGTTTGCGGTGCTTAACACGTTTTGGTACCAACATGATTAGTTGCCTCCTTCCTGAGCAGCTTGTTTCTTAGCTGTGGGAAGAACCTCTCCACGGTAGATCCATACTTTCACGCCGATACGGCCGTAAGTTGTATGAGCTTCAGCCGTTCCGTAGTCGATGTCCGCACGGAGCGTATGAAGTGGAACTGTTCCTTCGCTGTATCCTTCCGAACGAGCGATTTCGGCGCCGCCAAGACGTCCGCCCACTTGTGTTTTGATACCCTTGGCACCGGCGCGCATCGTTCTTTGGATCGCTTGCTTCAGCGCACGACGGAAAGATACCCGGCGTTCCAGCTGTTGAGCGATGCTTTCCGCAACAAGAATCGCGTCCAGTTCAGGATGTTTGATTTCGTTGATGTTGATGTGCACTTTTTTGCCGCCGGCAATTTTGGTTACTTCGCTGCGCAGAACTTCAACTTCCGCTCCGCCCTTACCGATAACCATGCCCGGTTTTGCTGTATGAATCGTAACGTTCACGCGGCTTGCCGCTCTTTCGATCTCGATGCGGGAAACAGCGGAATCCTTCAATTTGCCTTTGAGGTACTCACGGATCTTGACGTCTTCCAGCAGAAGAGTACCAAAGTCTTTACCTGCGTACCATTTGGATTCCCAATCGCGAATAATACCGATCCGGAGTCCGACGGGGTTTACTTTTTGACCCACACGTTATCCCTCCTTATTTCTCAGATACCACCAAAGTGATGTGGCTGGTGCGTTTGTTGATCCGGCTTGCGCGGCCCATGGCGCGCGGGCGGAACCGTTTCATCGTAGGCCCTTGGTTAACGAATACTTCGCTAACGTACAGGTTGTTCACGTCCATCGAATAGTTGTGCTCGGCATTGGCGATCGCCGAGTTCAGCAGCTTCTCAACAACCGGAGAAGCGGATTTCGGGGTGTGGCGCAGAATGGCGATGGCCTCGCCTACTTGCTTGCCGCGGATCAAATCCACAACCAGCTTCGCTTTGCGCGCGGAAATCCGTACCGATCTCGCATGTGCTTTAGCTTCCATTGTATTCCCTCCTCTCAGACGAAAAACTTATATTATCTTCTTGTCTTCTTATCGTCACCCGCGTGGCCTTTGTAAGTACGCGTCGGCGCGAACTCGCCCAACTTGTGACCTACCATATCTTCCGTAACGTATACAGGCACGTGCTTACGGCCGTCGTATACACCAAACGTATGTCCGATAAACTGAGGGAAAATGGTTGAGCGGCGGGACCAAGTTTTGATGACCACCTTTTTCCCGGACTCGTTCAAGTCTTCAACCTTTTTCAGCAGGTAACCATCAATAAACGGTCCCTTTTTCAAACTGCGGCTCATGTGTGAATCCTCCCTTCATCAGATTGCAAACCGCGAAATCGACGCTTCGCGCTGTTCTAACCTGCCAGAAGCGTCTTATTTCGTGCGGCGGCGAATGATATATTTATCAGAAGCCTTGTTTTTCTTACGCGTTTTGTAACCAAGGGTCGGTTTGCCCCAAGGAGACAGCGGCGATTTACGTCCGATCGGAGCGCGGCCTTCACCACCACCGTGCGGGTGATCGTTCGGGTTCATTACGACACCGCGAACTTCAGGGCGCTGACCGAGCCAGCGGCTGCGTCCGGCTTTACCGATCTTCACGAGCTCGTGATCCTCATTGCCTACGGAACCGATCGTTGCGCGGCATACGCTCAGGATTCTGCGAACTTCGCCGGAAGACAGGCGAACGGATACGTATTTCTCTTCTTTACCAAGCAATTGGGCTTCCGTGCCTGCTGCGCGAACGAGCTGGCCGCCTTTGCCTGGTTTCAGTTCGATGTTGTGGATAACCGTACCGACTGGAATGTTAGCCAGCGGAAGGGAGTTACCCGTTTTGATGTCGGCGTTAGGACCGGATTCGATCTTATCCCCAACTTTCAACCCTTTAGGAGCGATGATGTAGCGTTTCTCTCCGTCCGCATAGTGGATCAATGCGATGTTGGAAGTACGGTTCGGATCGTATTCAATCGTAGCAACGGTGCCTGGAATGCCGTCTTTCGTCCGTTTGAAGTCGATAATCCGGTATTTACGCTTGTGTCCGCCGCCATGATGACGAACCGTAATTTTACCTTGGTTGTTGCGGCCTGCCGTCTTGCTCAGGGGCGCCAGCAACGATTTCTCAGGCTGGTTGGTGGTGATTTCTTCAAACGTGGATACGGACATCGCACGTCTGGCCGGAGAAGTCGGTTTGTACTTTTTGATTGGCACAGTGTTTCCCTCCTTACTTTAAGAGTATTATTCTACCGACTCAAAAAACTCGAGCGGCTTGCTGTCCGGGCTAAGCTTAACGATGGCTTTTTTCCATTCCGGAGTGTAACCGGAGTAGCGGCCATAACGTTTCAATTTGCCAGGTACGCGCATTGTGTTCACATTAACGACTTTCACTTTGAAAATAGCCTCAACGGCCTGCTTGATTTCGGTTTTGTTGGCACGAATGTCCACTTCAAAAGCGTACTTCATGTCATTCATATAATCGGCAGTACGTTCCGTAATCACCGGACGTTTGATAATATCACGAGGATCTTTCATTACGCGAACACCTCCTCTACCTTCGAAACTGCCTCTTTAGTGATGATCAGTTTGTCGTGCGTCAGCACGTCCAGAACATTAATGCCTTCAGCCGCAACGAATTTCACCCCAGGGATGTTACGTGCGGACAGAGCCACATTGTCATCATAGCTAGGAGCTACAATCAGAGCTTTGCGGTCAACCTTCAGGTTGTTCAGGATTGCCGCGAATTCTTTCGTCTTAGGAGCATTCAAGCTCAGCGCGTCCAGTACGATAATGTCGTTGCCGATCACTTTCGAAGACAGCGCGGATTTGATAGCCAGACGGCGAACCTTCTTAGGAAGCTTCCAGGAGTAGCTGCGCGGTGTTGGTCCAAAAACTACGCCGCCGCCTTTCCATTGTGGAGAACGGATCGAACCTTGACGAGCACGGCCGGTGCCTTTTTGTTTCCAAGGCTTACGTCCGCCGCCGCGTACTTCGGAGCGTCCTTTGACTTTGTGCGTTCCGCGGCGCAGGGAAGCTCTCTGCATCAGAACTGCTTCGTTAAGAACGTGTACGTTCGGCTCAATACCGAAAACCGTATCGCTCAGCTCAACTTCGCCTACTTCTTTGCCGCTCATGTTGAATACTGTTACTTTTGGCATTTCTGTTCCTCCTTTCTTCTAAACTTATTTCTTAACGGTTTCTTTAATTTTCACGAAGCTGTTCTTCGCACCAGGCACGGAGCCTTTAACAAGCAGCACGTTGCGTTCAGCGTCTACCCGGACGATTTCGAGCTTTTGCACCGTTACGGTGTCATGGCCCATATGTCCTGGCAGGCGTTTACCTTTAGGAACACGGTTAGCTTGGATCGAGCCCATGGAACCCGGTCTTCTGTGGTAACGGGAACCGTGCGCCATTGGTCCGCGACTTTGTCCCCAACGTTTGATAACGCCTTGGAAGCCTTTGCCTTTGGAAATACCGGTTACGTCAACAAATTCGCCTTCGCTGAAGATATCAGCCTTCAGTTCTTGTCCAACCTCGAGGGCCCCGAGGTCAACACCGCGAATTTCGCGAACGTAGCGCTTAGGTGTTGCATTTGCCTTTTTGGCGTGACCTGCTTCAGGCTTGTTGGCGCGTTTCTCTTTCTTGTCGGCAAAACCGAGCTGAACCGCTTCATAGCCGTCAGTATTCAGGTCTTTCTTTTGCAGTACAACGCAAGGACCGGCTTCGATTACCGTTACGGCAACCACATTGCCCTCCGGAGTAAATACTTGAGTCATACCGAGTTTTTTTCCCAAGATACCTTTCATGTTGACACCTCTTTTCTTTTCCTTATTCCGTAGTGGAAGTTATTACAGTTTGATTTCGATATCTACACCGGACGGCAGGTCCAAGCGCATCAAGGCATCCACAGTTTGCGGAGTAGGATTCACAATGTCGATCAGACGTTTGTGAGTCCGCATCTCGAACTGCTCACGGGAATCCTTGTACTTGTGTACCGCACGGAGAATGGTGATGATTTGTTTTTCGGTAGGCAGCGGAATCGGCCCGGAAACACCAGCACCGGAACGTTTTGCTGTCTCAACGATTTTCTCAGCGGATTGATCAAGAATTCTGTGGTCGTATGCTTTCAAGCGGATACGAATTTTTTGCTTTGCCATTTTAGTCCCTCCTTCTATCGCCCAATTTATTATCGGACATACTCCGTGAAAATTTTCTGACGCCGTCCTCATGGCAAAGGGGCCGGGTGTGTCAGTAACCTCTCACATCATCGCAACGTCGCAGAACAACATTTATTATTATATCTAAAGAACCTGCCTATTGCAAGCATAAAACACAAAATTATTGAACTTATTCATCCATCCGATTGTAAATGTAATTTGCGTTCAGTTACGGTCCAATTTTTCCTTTCAAAGGATGGTGCTCCACGGATTTAACAAGACGATCACAAAACGTCTTCAAACATAAAACAGGGTTTCTTCTATATAGAAGAAACCCTGTTTCGAAATGCATTGCCGTCTCAAGACGGCAGCAGCATTATTTTTGGATGGAAGCTACAGTACCGGCACCAACCGTACGGCCGCCTTCACGAATGGAGAACTTAGTTCCTTCTTCGATAGCGATCGGGGAAATCAGCGAAACAGTTACTGTGATGTTGTCGCCAGGCATAACCATTTCGGAACCTTCCGGCAGGTTGATGATGCCTGTTACGTCCGTTGTACGGAAGTAGAACTGCGGACGGTAGCCAGTGAAGAACGGCTTGTGACGTCCACCCTCTTCTTTAGTCAGGACGTAGATTTGAGCAGTGAACTCAGTGTGCGGGTTAACGGAGTTCGGTTTGGACAATACTTGTCCGCGCTCGATTTGGTTACGGTCAACACCGCGAAGCAGTGCGCCGATGTTGTCGCCGGCTTGAGCGGAGTCAAGCAATTTACGGAACATTTCAACGCCCGTAACGACGGATTTTTTCTTCTCTTCGCTGATACCAACGATTTCGATTTCGTCGCCCACTTTAACTGTTCCGCGCTCTACGCGGCCAGTTGCCACGGTACCGCGGCCAGTGATCGAGAATACGTCCTCGACAGGCATAAGGAAAGGCTTCTCAGTGTCGCGCTCAGGCAGCGGGATGTACTCGTCGATCGTTTCGAACATTTCCACGATTTTTTGAGCCCAGTCGCCGTCCGGGTTTTGCAGAGCTTCACGAGCGGAACCGCGAGTGATCGGAGTGTCGTCGCCCGGGAACTCGTATTCGTTCAGCAGGTCGCGAACTTCCATTTCAACCAGTTCCAGCAGCTCTTCGTCTTCAACCATGTCGCATTTGTTCAGGAATACGACGATGTAAGGAACGCCTACCTGACGGGAGAGCAGGATGTGTTCGCGAGTTTGCGGCATAGGGCCGTCAGCTGCGGATACAACCAGGATCGCGCCGTCCATTTGAGCCGCGCCAGTGATCATGTTTTTAACATAGTCGGCGTGACCAGGGCAGTCTACGTGAGCGTAGTGGCGGTTAGGAGTTTCGTATTCTACGTGAGCGGTGGAGATAGTGATACCGCGCTCGCGCTCTTCAGGAGCTTTGTCGATTTGATCGAAAGCAACAGCTGCACCGCCGTATTTTTTGGACAATACGGTTGTGATTGCTGCAGTCAGAGTCGTTTTACCATGGTCGACGTGACCGATCGTACCGATGTTAACGTGCGGTTTATTACGTTCAAACTTAGCCTTTGCCATTTGAACAGTTCCTCCTTATTGTGGGGTTCATTATATTGAAGCCGCCCGAAAGATGAAACTCTAAGCTGACTGAATTAAAAGGTCCGGGCGGCAGTTAAAACTGTTGTTACTCTGCGCCTTTATTCTTGGACACGATTTCTTCAGCAATGTTCTTCGGAACTTCTTCATAGTGAGAGAGTTCCATGGAGAACACGCCGCGTCCTTGGGTACCGGAACGAAGAGTCGTGGAGTATCCGAACATTTCGGAAAGAGGCACTTTCGCACGGATAATTTGCGCGCCCGCACGGGAATCCATACCTTCGATCCGTCCGCGGCGGGAGTTCAGCATACCCATAACGTCGCCCATGTATTCCTCAGGCACGGTTACTTCGACTTTCATGATCGGCTCGAGCAGGACAGGCTTACACTTGTCTTTCGCTGCTTTCAGCGCCATCGAGCCGGCGATTTTGAACGCCATTTCGTTGGAGTCGACATCGTGGTAAGATCCGTCTACGATCGTAGCCTTAACGTCTACCAGCGGGAAGCCAGCCAAGACGCCGTTCTTCATTTGTTCTTCGATACCGGCAAGAGCTGGACCGATGTACTCTCTAGGAACGGAGCCACCGACGACCTTGCTTTCGAATTGGCTGCCAGTACCTGCTTCAAGCGGTTCAAACTCGACCCATACGTGACCGTATTGGCCGCGTCCGCCCGACTGACGAACGAACTTGCCTTCGACACGGGCCGGAGCGCGGAACGTCTCACGGTAAGCTACTTGAGGTTTACCAACATTGGTCTCCACTTTGAACTCACGACGCATACGGTCGATGATGATATCAAGGTGAAGTTCGCCCATACCTGCGAGAATGGTTTGGCCAGTCTCTTCATTTGTACTCGCACGCAATGTCGGGTCTTCTTCAGTCAGCTTGCCAAGCGCAACGGACATCTTGTCTTGGTCAGCCTTGGTTTTCGGCTCAACCGCAATTTCGATAACCGGGTCAGGGAAGTTCATCGATTCGAGAATAACAGGGTTCTTCTCATCACACAGTGTATCACCTGTGCCGGTGTCTTTCAAACCTACCGCAGCCGCAATGTCCCCGGAGTAAACTACGGAGATTTCTTGACGGCTGTTCGCGTGCATCTGCAGAATCCGGCCAATCCGTTCACGTTTGCCTTTAGTGGCATTCAGAACGTAGGAACCCGACTCCAGAATACCGGAGTACACACGGAAGAAGGTCAGTTTACCGACGTAAGGGTCGGTCATGATTTTGAAAGCAAGCGCGGAGAACGGCTCTTCATCGGAAGAGTGACGCTCAGCTTCCGTGCCGTCTTCCAGATGACCTTTAATCGCAGGAATATCAACCGGCGACGGCAGGTAATCGATAACCGCATCCAGCATCAGCTGAACGCCTTTGTTACGATAGGAAGATCCGCAGATAACCGGGAAGATCTTAACCTCAACAACGCCTTTGCGCAGTGCGGCCTTGATTTCTTCAACGGAGATCTCTTCGCCTTCAAGATACTTCATGGTCAGGTCTTCGTCAAGCTCAGCAACTTTCTCGATGAGTTCGTTGCGAAGCTCTTCCACCTGATCCGCGAATTCGGCGGGAACTGCCGTTTCTTCGATATCGCGACCAAGGTCGTCTTTGTACATGTATGCTTTTTGCTCAACGATGTCGATAATGCCGACAAAGTCGTTTTCAGCGCCGATTGGCAGCTGAATCGCAACTGCATTTGCTTGAAGACGATCACGCATATCCTTAACGACGTTAAGGTAATCCGCACCGATGATGTCCATTTTGTTTACGTATGCGATCCGTGGAACGCCGTAGCGATCAGCCTGTCTCCATACGGTTTCGGACTGAGGCTCTACGCCTTCTTTCGCACTGAATACGCCTACTGCCCCGTCCAATACGCGCAGGGAGCGTTCAACTTCAACTGTGAAGTCAACGTGCCCCGGGGTATCAATGATATTGACGCGGTGACCTTTCCAAGAAGCGGTGGTAGCGGCGGACGTAATCGTGATGCCGCGCTCCTGTTCCTGCTCCATCCAGTCCATTGTTGCCGCACCTTCGTGTACTTCACCGATTTTGTGCGTACGGCCTGTATAGAAGAGGATCCGTTCCGTGGTCGTGGTCTTACCAGCGTCAATATGAGCCATGATCCCGATATTACGCGTATTTTTCAAGGAGAACTCTCTTGCCATGTAGTGGATCTCCCTTCAAAATTGAAGTTATTTGTATGACCCTGCTCCTACCAGCGGTAATGAGCAAATGCTTTGTTGGCTTCGGCCATTTTGTGCGTGTCTTCGCGTTTTTTGACAGATGCGCCTGTGTTGTTGGAAGCGTCGATAATCTCGGCCGCCAAACGCTCTTCCATCGTCTTCTCACCGCGGTTGCGGGAGTAGTTTACGAGCCAACGTAATCCCAGGGATGTACGTCTTTCCGGCTTAACTTCGATCGGCACCTGGTAGTTGGCACCGCCGACACGGCGAGCTTTTACCTCCAGGACCGGCATAATGTTCTTAATAGCGGCTTCGAAGACTTCCATCGGGTCTTTGCCCGTACGTTCCTGGATCAGTTTGAAGGCATTGTACAGAATGCTCTGAGCGACACCTCTCTTACCATCCAGCATAATACGGTTGATCAGACGGGTAACAAGCTTGCTGTTATACACCGGATCTGGCAGTACGTCTCTTTTGGAAACTGGACCTTTGCGTGGCATGGATATCCCCCTTTCATCAGATTGTTATTATTTTATCTGTATTACTTCTTAGCTTTCGGACGTTTTGCGCCGTATTTGGAACGCGCCTGCATCCGGTTGTTAACGCCGGCTGTGTCCAGCGCGCCGCGAACGATGTGATAACGAACACCCGGAAGGTCTTTTACCCGGCCGCCGCGGATCAGAACAACACTGTGTTCCTGCAGGTTATGGCCGATACCCGGAATGTAAGCAGTCACCTCGACTTTGTTCGTCAAGCGAACACGGGCATATTTACGAAGCGCGGAGTTCGGTTTCTTCGGAGTCATCGTACCTACACGAGTGCAGACACCGCGTTTTTGCGGAGCGCTCAGGTCAGTCGCCTCACGCTTCAGGGCGTTGTACCCTTTTTGCAGAGCCGGCGATTTCGATTTCTCGATTTTGGCTTGACGGCCTTTCCGAACCAATTGGTTAATAGTTGGCATGTTAATTGCCACCCCCTTCCTCTGATAATGTCCTTCTTATAAACCTCATTTTAAGTCCACAGACCCAGGCGGTTCATTTAAGGACAAATGAAAAGTCTTTGCCATCCAGCTTGCAGCCGGCTGCAAAAACAGTTTCGTAGCTATTATTTTAAGACAGCTGCCATCGCTGCTCCCACTTCAATCCCGCAAGCCTTGCCCAAGTTGGTCATCGAATCAACATAAGTCAATTTGACGTTCTTCTTGGCACATAGTGTTACAATCTTCGAAGTGAGTCGCGGATCGCCGTCTTCAGCCACATAGACTTCTGCGGCTTGGTCCTGCTCGACCGCCTTAACGGTCTGCTTGGTCCCGATCTTGATCTGAGCGTCTTGTAGTCCTCTATCATCAGCCATCATAACTACCTCCAATGAGGAAAGATAACAAGGATACTCACGCACCTTTGCTATATTAGCATTGTCGGTTTCCGTTTGTCAAGAAATTCGGGAATGTTTTCTGCAAAAAAAATCATAACGGCCTTCAGCGGCCTTCGCCCCAGGAAGAAAACCGCGCCGCTCTGCAATCGAACGGCACGGTTTCTACTCAGACGAATCTACTCTGCTTTACTTTATTCCGCCGAAACGGTTTCCAGCGCTTCTTCATCGCCAAGCTCTTCGTCCTGGGTGCTGAGCTTCACATTGCGGTAACGGTTCATCCCCGTACCCGCCGGAATCAGCTTACCGATAATGACGTTCTCTTTCAGGCCGAGCAGCTGGTCGACTTTGCCTTTGATGGCGGCGTCGGTCAACACGCGCGTCGTCTCCTGGAAGGAAGCCGCGGACAGGAAGGAGTCTGTCTCGAGCGAAGCTTTGGTGATACCGAGCAGCACAGGTTTGGCAACAGCCGGTTCTTTACCGGACAAGATCGCTTCCTTGTTGGCTGCTTCGTATTCATGAATGTCCGCAAAGGCGCCCGGCAGCAGGTTGGTATCTCCCGCATCGATAATCCGGATTTTACGCAGCATCTGCTTGATCATTACTTCCACGTGCTTGTCGTTGATTTCTACGCCCTGGTTCCGGTATACGCGCTGAACTTCCTGAAGGATGTAGTTCTGCACGCCGCGGATGCCTTTGATGCGCAGCATTTCTTTCGGGTCGATCGAACCGTCCGTCAACTCGTCGCCGGCTTCCACTTCCTGCCCTTCGCTTACGCGCAGACGGGAACCGTACGTAATCGAATAAACTTTCGATTCCGCTTCGCCTTGGACCTCAATTTCGCGGCGGTCCTTGGCTTCACGGATTTCTTTAATAACGCCGTCGATCTCACTGATTGTTGCTTGGCCTTTCGGATTCCGCGCTTCAAACAGCTCCTGGATACGCGGCAGACCTTGGGTAATATCGTCACCCGCTACGCCCCCGGTATGGAACGTACGCATCGTGAGCTGGGTTCCGGGCTCCCCGATGGACTGTGCGGCGATAATGCCAACCGCTTCGCCGATTTCGACATGCTTGCCGGTTGCCAGGTTGCGTCCGTAGCACTTCTTGCAGACGCCATGACGCGCGCGGCAGCTAAGAACCGAACGGATCTGCAGCTTCTGTACGCCGGCATTGACGATCTCCTGAGCTTTGTTAGAGTCAATCAGATCGTTACGGCCAACAATGATTTCACCTGTTTCCGGATGACGAACCGTCTCAAAGCTGTAACGGCCTTCAAGGCGATCGTACAGGTCCTCGATGACTTCCTTGCCGTCTTGAATCCGGCTTACGGTAAAGCCTTTGTCCGTTCCGCAATCTTCTTCGCGCACGATTACGTCCTGCGCAACGTCGACGAGACGGCGGGTCAAGTAACCCGAGTCGGCCGTCCGAAGCGCCGTATCCGCCAGACCTTTACGGGCACCGTGCGTGGAGATGAAGTACTCCAGGACGGTGAGGCCTTCACGGAAGTTCGCTTTGATCGGGAGCTCGAAAATCCGGCCCGACGGCGTAGCCATCAGACCCCGCATGCCGCCCAGCTGGGTGATCTGCGATTTATTACCCCGCGCTTTGGAATCGACCATCAGCATGATGGAGTTGAACCGGTCCATCGACTTCATCAGGACGTTCGTCAGATCGTCCTTTGTCTTCGACCAGATCTCGATAACGCGGTCATAACGCTCTTCGTTGGTGATCAGGCCGCGGCGGTACTGCTTGGCAACGACGTCGACCTTTTCCTCGGATTCGCGCAAGATTTCTTTTTTCTCTTCCGGCACGATAACGTCCGATACAGCGATCGTAACGCCGGCGCGGGTCGAGTAGGTGAAGCCGAGCTGCTTGATTTTGTCCAGAATGACGGAGGTTTCCGTCGTGTGGTACGTCTCAAAACAGCGGGCAATGATGGAGCCCAGATACTCTTTGCCAACCGCGCTTGCGATCGGAAGATCCATCATCCGCTCACGGATGTCTACACCTTTTTCGTAAATGAAATATTTCTCCGGTGTGCCTTCCAGCAGGTTGGCACGGGTAGCTTCGTTAATGTACGGGAAGCTGCTCGGGAAAATTTCGTTAAAGATGATTTTGCCGACAGTGGTCAGCAGCATGGCGTTTTGCTGTTCTTCGGTGAAGCTCGTTTTGCCGAGAGCTTTAACCGGAATCGCAACACGCGCATGCAGGCCCGCCGTACCGCGCTGGTACGCCGACACCGCTTCGTTAACGGTGCGGAGAATCATACCGGAGCCCTTTTCCTCCGCGTTGTCCATGGTCAGGTAGAAGGAACCAAGGACCATATCCTGCGAAGGTGTAACGACCGGCTTGCCATCTTTCGGGTTCAGGATGTTGCCCGAAGCCAGCATGAGAATGCGGGCTTCCGCCTGCGCTTCCGCGGACAGCGGAACGTGCACGGCCATCTGGTCACCGTCGAAGTCGGCGTTGTAAGCCGTACATACGAGCGGGTGCAGACGAATGGCGTGGCCTTCTACCAGGATCGGTTCGAATGCCTGGATACCGAGACGGTGAAGCGTGGGGGCACGGTTCAGGAGAACCGGGTGCTCCTTGATCACTTCTTCAAGCACATCCCATACTTCAGGGCTTACGCGCTCAACTTTGCGTTTTGCGCTCTTGATGTTATGGGCTAGGCCCTTGTTTACAAGTTCTTTCATAACAAAAGGCTTAAACAATTCCAGCGCCATTTTCTTCGGCAGGCCGCACTGGTACATCTTCAGGTACGGACCTACGACGATAACGGAACGGCCGGAGTAGTCAACCCGTTTACCGAGCAAGTTCTGACGGAAACGGCCTTGCTTACCTTTCAGCATGTGGCTGAGCGATTTCAGCGGACGGTTGCCGGGACCCGTTACCGGGCGGCCGCGGCGGCCGTTGTCGATGAGCGCGTCAACCGCTTCTTGGAGCATACGCTTCTCGTTCTGCACGATAATATCCGGCGCACCCAGATCGAGCAGCCGTTTCAGACGGTTGTTGCGGTTAATTACGCGGCGGTACAGGTCGTTAAGGTCAGACGTAGCAAAACGTCCGCCGTCCAGCTGTACCATTGGACGCAGTTCCGGCGGAATAACCGGGAGCACATCCATGATCATCCATTCCGGCTTGTTGCCGGAGTTGCGGAAGGCTTCGATGACTTCCAGACGTTTGATCGCACGGTTGCGGCGTTGGCCTTGCGCCGTGCGCAGCTCTTCTTTCAGGAACTCCAGCTCTTTTTCGATATCCAGATCCTGAAGCAGTTTCTTAACCGCTTCGGCGCCCATGCTGGCTTGGAAACCGTAGCCGTATTTCTCACGGTAGCTGCGGTATTCCTTTTCGGACAGCAGCTGCTTTTTCTCCAGCGGCGTATCGCCTGGATCGGTAACGACATAGGATGCAAAATAAATGATCTCTTCCAGCGATCTCGGGGACATATCCAGCGCCAGACCCATACGGCTCGGAATGCCTTTGAAATACCAGATGTGAGAAACGGGAGCAGCCAGTTCGATATGGCCCATGCGTTCGCGGCGCACTTTGGCGCGTGTTACTTCAACGCCGCAGCGGTCGCAGACGACACCCTTGTAGCGGACGCGCTTATATTTGCCGCAGTGACATTCCCAGTCCTTCTGCGGTCCGAAGATCCGTTCGCAGAACAGGCCTTCCTTCTCCGGTTTGAGCGTGCGGTAGTTGATGGTTTCCGGTTTTTTAACTTCTCCGCGGGACCAAGAACGAATTTTCTCCGGAGAGGCGAGACCGATTTTCATAAACTCAAAATTGTTAACGTCCAACAAGGAGCAACCCTCCTTAACCTAATCCTTATTTAGTACCGCAGCCCCTGCCCGTGCCTTCCGGCAAGGCAGGGGCGTGCGATTCTGTCTAGAAGCTGTTCCGGGTACAGGCCCCGCCCCGGCACCTCTGTGCCAGAAGCTGCGCCGCCACCGGTTATTATTCCACTCCGACTTCCGCGCCTTCCAGGTTCAGGCTCAATCTGTCACCCGACACCTCGTCTTCGTCGTCCAGTTCCTTCATCTCGATCTCCTGTTCGTCTCCGCTCAGGATCTTAACATCCATGCCGAGCGACTGAAGTTCCTTGATAAGAACCTTAAACGATTCCGGAACGCCCGGCTCCGGCACGTTTTCGCCTTTGACAATCGATTCGTACGTCTTCACCCGGCCGACCACGTCGTCGGATTTGACGGTAAGAATCTCTTGCAGCGTATACGCCGCGCCATAGGCTTCCAGCGCCCACACTTCCATCTCCCCGAAGCGCTGGCCGCCGAATTGGGCTTTACCGCCCAGCGGCTGTTGCGTAACGAGGGAGTACGGACCCGTAGAACGGGCGTGGATTTTGTCGTCGACCATGTGCGCCAGCTTGATCATGTGCATGACGCCGACGGTTACTTCACGCTCGAAGCGTTCGCCCGTACGTCCGTCATAAAGCACCGTCTTACCGTTACGCTGCATGCCGGCTTCTTCCATCGTATCGAATACGTCGAACTCGCGTGCGCCGTCAAATACCGGTGTGGCCACATGGATGCCAAGACGCATCGCGGCCATGCCGATATGGACTTCCAGCACCTGTCCGATGTTCATCCGGGAAGGTACGCCCAGCGGGTTCAGTACAACTTGAACCGGCGTGCCATCCGGCAGGAACGGCATATCTTCTTCAGGCAAAATACGGGCTACGACACCTTTGTTACCATGGCGTCCGGCCATTTTGTCGCCTTCGGAGATCTTACGTTTCTGCGCGATGTAGACGCGGACCAGCTGGTTCACGCCCGGCGGCAGCTCGTCGCCGTTCTCGCGGGTAAATACCTTGACGTCCACGATGATGCCGTCGCTTCCGTGCGGAACGCGCAGCGAGGTGTCGCGGACTTCGCGTGCTTTCTCGCCGAAGATCGCATGCAGAAGGCGTTCTTCCGCTGTAAGCTCCGTCACGCCTTTAGGCGTTACTTTGCCGACAAGGATATCGCCTGCGCTGATTTCGGCACCGATACGGATAATACCGCGCTCGTCGAGATTGCGGAGCGCTTCTTCGCCGACGTTCGGAATATCGCGGGTGATTTCTTCCGGTCCCAGCTTCGTGTCGCGGGCTTCGGATTCGTACTCCTCGATATGGATTGAAGTGTAGACGTCCTCTTTCACCAGCTTCTCGCTAAGCAGGATCGCATCCTCGTAGTTGTAGCCTTCCCATGTCATGAACGCCACGACTACGTTGCGGCCCAGTGCCAATTCGCCCATTTCCGTGGACGGACCGTCGGCCAAAATATCGCCTTTCTTGACGATATCGCCCCGCTTGGCGATCGGACGCTGGTTAATGCAGGTGCCTTGGTTCGAACGCATGAATTTGTGTAATTTATACTTAACTATATCGCCTTTAACTTCCTTGCCTTCGACGGTTTCGACGCGGCGCAGCCAAATTTCATTGGCGGACGAACGCTCGATAATTCCGTCGTACTTGGAAACAATACATACGCCGGAGTCTTTGGCAGACTTATGTTCCATCCCCGTGCCGACCAGCGGCGCTTTCGGGATCAAGAGCGGAACGGCCTGACGCTGCATGTTCGATCCCATCAGGGCGCGGTTGGAGTCATCGTTCTCAAGGAACGGAATGAGCGCCGTAGCGACCGATACGACCTGTTTAGGCGATACGTCCATATAGTCTACGCGATCGCTAGGCATCGTTGTGATGTTGTCGGAAAGCTTGTTATAGCGGACGATAACCATTTCCTCTTTAAATCCGCCTTCTTCGTCCAACTCAACGTTCGCCTGTGCGATAACATAGTTATCTTCTTCATCGGCGGTCAGATAGTCGATTTGCTCCGTGACTTTGCCCGTCTTCGGATCCACCCAGCGGTACGGGGCTTCAATAAAGCCGTATTCGTTGATGCGCGCAAAAGTCGACAGGGAGTTGATCAGACCGATGTTCGGTCCCTCCGGCGTCTCGATTGGACACATCCGGCCGTAGTGACTGTGATGGACGTCGCGGACCTCAAAGCCCGCACGTTCCCGGGTCAAACCGCCGGGTCCCAGTGCGGACAGACGGCGTTTGTGCGTCAGCTCCGCCAGCGGGTTCGTCTGGTCCATAAACTGCGACAGCTGGGAGCTTCCGAAGAACTCCTTAATCGAAGCGATAACCGGACGAATGTTGATCAGGGCCTGCGGCGTAATCGCGTTAGCATCCTGGATCGACATTCTTTCGCGGACCACCCGTTCCATCCGGGACAGACCGATACGGAACTGGTTCTGCAGCAGTTCGCCGACAGAACGCAGACGGCGGTTACCCAAGTGGTCGATATCGTCCGTGTTGCCGATGCCGTGCAGCAGGTTGATGAAGTAGCTGATCGAAGAAATGATATCGGCCTGCGTGATATGCTTGACCGATTTGTCGATGTTGCCGTTGGCGATCAGCTTGATGACCTTGCCGTCTTCGATCGGCGAGAATACATCGATCGTCTGCAGCGGAATATCGGTGCTGTCAAGCACGCCGCCGCTAACATGATACGTCTTCGCAGCTAGGCCGTTTTCGAAGTAAGGCAGCAGCTCGTCAAGCAGACGGCGGTCAACCATCTGACCTGCTTCAGCCAAAATTTCTCCCGTCGATTCGTCCACCACCGGCTGAGCCAGGCGCTGGTTAAAGAGACGGTTTTTGATGTGCAGCTTTTTGTTGATTTTGTAACGGCCCACATTGGCCAAGTCGTAACGCTTTGGATCGAAGAAACGCGCTACAAGCAAGCTTTTGGCATTGTCCAGCGTAGGCGGCTCGCCCGGACGCAGACGCTCGTAAATCTCGATCAGCGCCTTCTCCGTCGAATCCGTATTGTCTTTGTCCAGCGTATTGCGAATATATTCGTCATTGCCAAGCAGGTCCAGGATTTCGGCATCCGTGCCGAAACCAAGCGCCCGGAGCAGAACGGTGACCGGAATTTTACGTGTGCGGTCGATCCGGACATACATGATGTCCTTGGCGTCCGTCTCCAGCTCCAGCCATGCGCCGCGGTTCGGGATCACTGTGGCGGTGTAGGTTTTTTTGCCGTTTTTATCCACTTTTGTGCTGAAATAGACGCTAGGAGAGCGAACCAACTGGCTGACAATTACCCGTTCCGCACCGTTAATAATAAAAGTGCCGGTCTCCGTCATCAGCGGGAAATCCCCCATGAACACTTCCTGTTCCTTGACCTCGCCGGTCTCCTTGTTGATGAGCCGCACCTTAACCCGGAGCGGTGCCGCGTACGTTACGTCGCGTTCTTTGGCGTCGTCAACCGTATATTTCGGCTCACCCAGGCTGTAGTCAATGAACTCCAGCACCAAATTGCCCGTGAAATCCTGGATCGGCGAGATGTCCTGGAACATTTCACGCAATCCTTCCTCCAAAAACCAGTCATACGATTTTTGTTGGATCTCAATCAGGTTCGGGACTTCGAGTACCTCGTTAATTCTCGCATAGCTTCGCCGAGTGCGTCGACCATACTGAACAAGATGTCCTGCCAACTTTACTCACCCCTCATGTCTACTCACTTAAAAATTGATTGCGAACCCCTGTTTGGACCCGTATAATGGAACCATAAACAACGGATTCTTCCACAAATAAAGAAAAGCCCTTATCGAAATCTTTCGAAAAAAGAGCGCACTTATCCATGGCGAAGACCCCATACCAGTAGATTTGCCCAAAACGTACATATTATACGTCAACCCGCCGCGATTTATACCCGATTGAACGGCAAACGGCGAAAAGCAGGCGCCCGGGCAGCCTCACAGCTTAACCCAGAGATAACATATAACTTGACATTTCAGCCAACTAAAGACATGAAGCCTATCTTAATACTGACATTTTATAATAATACCACTACACTACTCCTGTGTCAACAACGGTTTGTGAATTTATTCATTGAACCGTTTTTTATTTCTCTGCCCGGAAGATTCGATACCCTTTGTCCTTACCGATTTCCTCCACCTTCGCGAACAAGCTTTCCAGTTTGCTCATGGCAGACGGCGCGCCCTGCTTCTTCTGAATAACCACCCACAGGCTTCCGCCTTCCCGGAGATGCTCATATGCCTGTTCAAAAATAGCGTGCACCACCGCTTTGCCTGCCCGGATCGGCGGATTCGTCAGCACCACGTCAAAGGTCTGCCCCGCCACCGCCTGCAGCACATCGCTTTCCATCACGGTCACGTTGGATATGCCGTTGCTGCGGGCATTTTCACGGGCCAGTTCAACCGCCCTCTGGTTGATATCAACCATCGTCACATGACCCGCCGGGGCCAGTACGGCCGCCGTCAGCCCAATCGGGCCATATCCGCACCCCACATCAAGCACGGAAGCTCCTTCGGGAATCTCCATGGCTTCAATCAGCACTTTACTTCCATAATCCACATCGCCTTTAGAGAAAACGCCGGCGTCGCTGACCAGCCGGAATTTCTTGCCCCGGAGTGTCGTTTCAATTACACGGCGATCATGTTTGGTCTCCGGCTGGCGGGAATAATAATGCTGCGGCATACTCCCTCCCCTTTCTCTTACGCTATCATTCATCCCCTCAGAGCGCTTCCGCTATACCCCGCGAGGTCTGAATTTAAAAGCAAACCCCTTGAACGGGTTCAAGGGGTTTGCTGAAATTCAAGGTAAGGCAAAGTGAGAAACGAATTACTTCACTTCTACAGTTGCGCCTGCTTCTTCGAGTTTTGCTTTCAGAGCGTCTGCATCTTCTTTGCTTACTTTTTCTTTGATCGGTTTCGGAGCGTTGTCTACGAGGTCTTTTGCTTCTTTCAGGCCCAGACCCGTGATTTCGCGAACGATCTTGATTACGTTGATTTTGGAACCGCCAGCGTTAGCCAGGATTACGTCGAATTCAGTTTGCTCAGCTTCTGCTGCAGCAGCGCCGCCGCCTACAACAGCTACCGGAGCAGCTGCAGTTACGCCGAACTCTTCTTCAATTGCTTTAACCAGGTCGTTCAGTTCCAGTACGGACATGCCTTTGATGGCTTCCAGGATTTGCTCTTTACTCATGATTAAACCTCCATTTATATTCATAGTTTTGGGTTTGTCTTACATTAGGACACAGCGAAGTTCAAAGGCTTACGCGCTTTGTTCTTCTTTCTCGGCCACAGCTTTAACCGCAAGCGCGAAGTTGCGCACCGGTGCTTGCAGCACGCTGAGCAGCATGGACAGCAAACCTTCGCGGGAAGGAAGCTCAGCCAGCGCTTTCAGTTGGTCCGCGTCTACGACACGGCCTTCTACTACGCCGCCTTTCAACTTCAGAGCATCATTCTTCTTGGCGAATTCGTTCAAGATCTTGGCAGGCGCCACAGCATCTTCCGTACTGAACGCGATTGCTGTAGGACCAGTCAGGACTTCGTCCAGTTCGGTCAGCTCAGCAGCCGCAGTCGCACGGCGGAGCAGGGTGTTCTTCAGAACTTGAAAATCGATGCCAGCTTCGCGAAGCTGCTTACGCAGTTCGGTTACTTGAGCAACGTTCAGACCGCGGTAGTCTGCAACAACAGTGGTTACGCTGTTCTGCAGTTTGCCGGTTACAACGTCAACCGCTTCCTGTTTCGCTTGAATCACTTTTGCATTTGCCAATGTATACACCTCCTGGGAATTTATATGACGGCAGTCGCCTTCTTGCATCGGGCCTACCTACACGGGCATTAGAAAAGCCTCCGCAGATTTGCGAAGGCTGGATAAACAGAAAGGGGCGTAAGGACTTACGCCCTCTACCATTTCTATCACAACACCTCGGTAGGAAATTAAGCCTTACGGCACCTACTGTCTACGGTAAGCATATTCGAATTAAGGAATGATCACCTTAAATACTCACAACTGTTATAGAATATCAGAATTGACTCTAAGAGTCAACAATAATTTATCTGTAAGCAGCTGTGTTCACACGAGCGCTCGGGCCCATTGTGGAAGATACGGAGATGCCTTTAAGGTATACACCTTTGGCAGCAGCCGGTTTCGCACGGTTCAGAGCGTCGATGAGGGATTTGAGGTTATCGTTCAGTTTGTCGGCGTCAAAGGACACTTTGCCGATTGGCGCGTGAATTTGACCCGCTTTATCGAGACGGTATTCGATTTTACCAGCCTTGATTTCTTGAACGGCTTTGGTAACGTCGAACGTAACGGTTCCGGCTTTCGGGTTAGGCATAAGGCCTTTACCACCAAGCAGACGGCCCAGTTTACCGACTTCGCTCATCATGTCAGGTGTAGCTACGCAGACATCAAACTCGAACCAACCTTGTTGGATCTTGTTGATCATGTCCTGATCGCCTACATAGTCCGCTCCGGCAGCTTCCGCTTCCTTCGCTTTTTCACCTTTTGCAAATACAAGTACGCGCTTTGTTTTGCCTGTGCCGTGAGGCAGGACAACAACGCCGCGAACGGCTTGGTCTTGTTTACGAGGGTCTACGCCCAAACGAACGGCAACTTCGACAGTTTCGTCGAATTTGGCGGTCGATGCCTTTTTGACAAGCTCAACGGCTTCCATAGGCTCGTAAGTCGCTTCGCTGTCAAACAGCTTAGCGGCTTCTTGGTACTTCTTACCGTGTTTAGCCATGTGTGTTCCTCCTTTGTGGTATTAGCGGAAATTCCTCCCACGTATACGCGGTCATGAAAGACCGCAAAGCGCAAAGACTCGATTAGTCTTCGATCGTGATGCCCATGCTGCGGGCAGTACCTTCAACCATACGCATAGCCGCTTCCACGTCTGCTGCATTCAGGTCAGGCATTTTTTGCTCAGCGATTTCACGCACTGCTGCGCGGTTCAGCTTAGCAACTTTCTTTTTGTTCGGTTCACCGGATCCTTTTTCTACTTTCGCAGCGATGCGGAGCAGAACGGCAGCCGGAGGAGTTTTGGTGATGAACGTAAAGGAACGGTCTTCGAACACCGTAATTTCAACCGGGATGATCAGGCCAGCCTGGTCGGCGGTACGAGCGTTGAATTCCTTACAGAATGCCATGATGTTGACACCTGCTTGACCGAGCGCCGGACCAACCGGAGGCGCAGGGTTCGCTTTCCCCGCAGGAATCTGCAGTTTCACCATTTTAATAACTTTTTTAGCCATGAGTGACACCTCCTTGCATCAGTAGTGGTATTCGGACCTTACAGTCCTCCCACAAGAAACCCAGACAACCTTATATTTTCTCCACCTGAGTGAAATCCAACTCCAGCGGGGTTTCCCGTCCAAACATGTTGACGTGAACCTTGATCTTGCTCTTGTCAGCCAAAATCTCTTCAACGGAGCCCACAAAATTCGCAAAAGGACCAACTTTGATGCGCACGGACTCCTTAATGTCGAAATCAATCTGCGGTTTCGGCTCGGCGATCCCCATATGCTTCAGAATCTGGTCAACCTCTTCCGGAAGCAGAGCTGTGGGTTTGGAACCTGAACCAGTAGATCCGACAAATCCCGTAACGCCCGGCGTGTTGCGAACCACATACCAGGAATCGTCAGTCTGGATCATTTCGACCAAAACGTATCCGGGGTAAACTTTACGCATGACGGTTTTCTTCTTGCCATCCTTGTTTACCAGTTCTTCTTCCATTGGAACAAGAACACGGAAAATTTTGTCCTCCATGCCCATGGACTCAACGCGTTTTTCCAAATTGGCTTTGACCTTGTTCTCATACCCTGAATAGGTATGAACGACATACCATCTTTTTTCCATATCAAGCCACCTGGGACCTCTCTAAATAATCCATTCGATCACAGCGGAAATACCGATGTCCAGAACCCAGAAGTAGAGCGTCATTACCACGATTGTACCCAGTACAATCAGAGAGTAGTTCTTGAGCTCTTTGCGACTAGGCCAGCGAACTTTCTTAAGCTCGCTCCAGCTCTCAGAGAAATAGGAAAACAAAGACTTGAAACTGCGTTTCACGCCGACTACACCTCCAAAAAACTATCTCGTTTCGCGATGAGGAGTTTGCTCGTTACAGAACTTGCAAAATTTCTTCATCTCCATGCGGTCGGGGTGATTACGCTTGTTTTTGGTTGTCGCATAATTTCTTTGTTTGCAGTTTGTACAAGCCAAAGTAATAATTACCCGCATGATGTGCACCTCCCGGATACGTCATTCCGATCACCATCAGAAGACGTAATTATTGATCCTAAAGAAAGCCGCGAATTTGGGCCTACCTAAAACACTTTAGCATAACGCGGCAATCGATGTCAACGATAGTTTTTCTTATTCTTGCGCCATTGTCCCCGCCTGCCAGTGCGTTCCACGCTGTCGCCTTTGCCTGTTTCCTTTATTATCCCGAGATTCCGCCGTTCATCCTGTAAGTATAGGAAATTTACGCTGTGATTAAACGTTTTGACCTTCATCTTCTTCTTGCGGAACAAACTAAAAAAGACTCGGTTGCCGAGCCTTTCCTTGTATTATAGCATTAATTGTCACGCACTTCCAGATATCGTTCCAGCTTGCGTTTCACCCGCTGCAGGGCGTTGTCGATCGATTTGACATGACGTTTCAGATCTTCTGCAATTTCCTGATATGATCTGCCGTCCAAATACAGCATCAGCACCTTGCGTTCCAGATCGCTCAATATCTCCGCCATCTTGTCTTCCAGCCCGACAAACTCTTCCTGGTTGATAATCAGTTCTTCCGGATCAAGCACCTGAGAGCCGCAGATCACATCCATCAGCGTTCGATCCGAATCCTCATCGTAAATAGGCTTGTCCAGCGAGACGTAAGAGTTAAGCGGAATATGCTTCTGGCGGGTTGCCGTCTTGATTGCGGTAATAATCTGCCGCGTGATGCACAGCTCCGCAAACGCTTTAAACGAGGACAGCTTGTCGCCCTTGAAATCCCGAATCGCTTTGTATAAACCAATCATGCCTTCTTGAACAATGTCTTCCCGGTCCGCCCCGATCAAAAAATAAGAGCGTGCCTTCGCGCGTACGAAATTGCGATACTTGTTGATCAGATGCTCCAGAGCGACGCTGTCGCCCGCACGGAAAGCCTCAACGATGTCTTCATCGCTTATGAAATCATACTCGGACAGCATTATTTCCTTGAGGTCGACACTCACTCTGAATCCCCCCGGCTGCAACGCAAGACGCACCGTCACTTCGCGAAATATACGAACAGTATATATTATGTTACCTTTCATCGTCAACAGCGTGCTGCCCAAAAAAAATCATGAATAACAGAAAATCCCAATATTGTGCTTTTCTATTCACAAACGCCCATGCATTTGCTCCTTCAAAAAAGGAACTTTACGTTATGCCGCACCACCAAGCCCTAACAGGCAATGCCGCCGCTGGTGGCTGTTGATCCCAAGCTGGTTAAGGTTGTTTCCTACTGCCTCCGCCACTTCTCCAGCCGGCTCAAAATATCCGGCGGCAGCTTGCCTTCAATCGAATTGCGCGTGCCGCCCGGCTGGCGGTTCTCGATCTGCTTCTGCACTTCCCGCTCTGTCTCTTCGACTTCGATCCGCAGCTCTCTGGCAGACACCCGCAAAGCACCCTGCGCAAAAATCACGTGCTGCTCCACAAAATCGCTGGTCGCCACGTAAATTTGCCGCCGCCGGTGACTGAGCTCCCCGACCAGGCGTTCGATGCATTCATCCGCCGTCTCCTTCTCCTTGGTGAAGCAGACCTGGACCCTGCCCTGCTCGAACGAACGGCCGAGCCCCGGCACCCGGTAAGCGTCAAACACCGCAATTACCCGGCGGCCGCGGTATGCCTGATAATCTGCGAGCGCGTCCAGCAGCCGGTCCCGGGCATCCTGCATGCTCTTCCGGGACAGCTCTGCCAGTTCCGGCCATCCGCCGATCATGTTGTACCCGTCCACCAGCAGAACGTCCCGCCAATCGGACATGACCTAGACTTGCGGGCGACGGCGCCGCAATACCTCATACATCACGACTCCGGCCGCCACGGAAGCATTCAGCGAGTTGATCCGGCCGATCATCGGGAGCTTCAGCAGCACATCGCATTTTTCACGGATCAGCCGGCCCATGCCTTTACTTTCATTGCCGATAACAACAGCCACCGGTCCGGTAAAAATATCAGAGCTGTACAAATCCTGCACCGCTTCCACGTCGGTGCCGACCACCCAGATGCCCAGCTCCTTCAGCTGATCGATGGTCTGCCCCAGGTTGGTGACCCGCGCGACCGGGACGTATTCGACCGCTCCGGCGGATGTCTTCGAGACCGTAGCAGTGATTTGGGCCGAACGCCGTTTTGGCACAATTACGCCGTGCACACCGGTGCAGTCCGCCGTCCGCAAAATCGAACCCAGGTTATGCGGGTCCTCGATCTCGTCCAGCAAAATCAGAAACGGCGCTTCTCCTTTGTCTTCCGCCGCTTTCAGCAGATCGTCCACTTCTGCATAAGCATAAGGCGCGGCTTGGGCGACGACGCCCTGATGCTGCACGCCCGGCGCAAGCTGGTCCAGCTTACGCTTGTCCACATGCTGTACGACAATGCCGGCCTTGCGCGCTTCGGCGATAATCGGAGCGGTCAGATGTTTTTGCGCCGTTTCGGCGATCCAGATTTTGTTCAGCGTCCGTCCGGCGCGCAGCGCTTCGGTCACGGAGTGCTTCCCGGCCAGTATTTCTTCCTCCATCGTAATTCCTCCCGTACTCTATAATCAGGATAATCAGGGACGCTTGTCCATGTGTTCGATACCTTTATGCACCAGTTCCTGTATTCTGTCCGTTCGCCCGGAATAATAAAGATGCCCGATCAGCGTCTCAAACGCCGTCGCGTGCCGGTACTCCAGCACGTCGGCGTTCTTCGGCACGGTGCCGGATTTTGCGTTCCGGCCTTGGCGGACAACCTCCCGTTCTTCCTCCGTCAGCCCGGGCTCGAGATAGGCTAGAATCCGGCTCTGCGCCTTGGCGGACACCAAACCTGTCGACGAACGGTGCAGATGGTTTGGCCGCAGATTGGGCAGCGACACCAGATACTGCCGGACCGCTACTTCGTACACCGCATCGCCTACGTAAGCCAGCACAATCGGAGGAATCAGGCGGACCGGTTTGGACGGCGGGTAAGGAAACCATCCGGTTGGCGCGTTCCCGCTCAGCAGGTCCCCGGCCAGTGCATTCCTGCCCAGCCCTTCTTCCCGCTGTCCCGCCGCCGCATCCGGCGAGGACAATGGCCGCCCGTGTTCCTCCGGAGGCCGCGTGCCGCCCCCGCTCATTTGCGCCGCCACCGCATGCCCTGCGGCGTATCCTCCAGCACGATGCCCATATTCGACAGCTGGTCGCGAATTTCGTCGGCACGCGCCCAATTTTTGGCCTTGCGCGCTTCCGCCCGCTCTTCGATCAGACGGTCGATTTCTTCGCCCGGCACTTCCTCTTCGGCTTCGGGAACGAGGCGCAGCACGGCGTTCATCTCGCCGAAAATCTCCAGCGCGGCCGCAAGATCGGCCGCAGACGCGTCGGCGCTTGCCATCAGCTGATTGACCGCATTCACCCACTCGAAGACCGCCGTAATGGCATCCGGCGTGTTGAAATCATCCTGCATTTTATCATGGAACCGGGCCAATACAGCCTCTAGTTCGGACCGGAAGGACGTAGACTCCGCAGCCGCCGTTCCCGGCGCTCCGCCTGCCAGTTCAAGCCGGTGCTTCACATTGCCTGCCGCCAGGGCAATACGCTCCACGCTTTTGGCCGCTGCAGCCAGCGCTTCTTCGGAATAGTTCAGCGGATTGCGGTAATGGGTCGACAGCATGAAGTAGCGGATCGTACCCGGCTTGAAGCGTTCCCGGATATCTTTCACCTGCATGCCGTTGCCGAGCGATTTCGACATTTTTTCGTCCCCGATGTTAAGGAAGGCGTTATGCATCCAGTAGTTGGCCAAAGGTTTACCTGTAACCGCCTCGGATTGGGCACATTCGCATTCATGGTGAGGGAACTGGAGGTCTACCCCGCCGCCGTGAATGTCGATGGTGTCGCCAAGATATTCGCGCGCCATAGCCGAGCATTCGATATGCCAGCCCGGGCGGCCTTCGCCCCAAGGACTGGACCAGCTGATTTCTCCGGGCTTTGCCGCTTTCCAAAGGACAAAATCCTCCGGATGTTCCTTGCGCGGGTCAACCTCGATCCGGATGCCAAACTGCAGCTCTTCAAGGTTCTGCCGGGACAGCTTGCCGTAATCGGCAAACTTCGCCGTGCGGTAAAACACATCGCCGCCGTTCGCATACGCATAGCCTTTAGCTTCAAGCTTGGCAATAAAATCGATGATCAGATCCATGCTCTCGGTCACGCGGGGATTCGCGGTAGGACGCCCCACGCCGAGCCCTTCAAGATCATCGTAATAGGCTTGGATGAACAGGTCGGCCACCTCGGGTACCGCCAGGTTCATTTCCTCCGCCTTGCGGATCAGCTTATCGTCCACATCCGTGAAATTCACGACATAATCCACTTTGTTGCCCTGCTGCTCCAGATACGTGCGCACCACATCGAAAAAAATCACCGGACGCGCATTACCGATATGCATATACCCGTATACCGTCGGGCCGCATACGTACATTTTAACCCGTCCCGGCTCCTGCGGCTTAAAGCTTTCCTTACTCCTGCTAAGTGTATTGTAAATTTGAAGCGTCATGCTTCCAATCCTCCCTGTTCGCTTGGTTCCTAAATTTCATAATCCCCGACAAACACCTGCTCGCTTTCAAGCCGGCGCTGTTCCGCTTTGCGCTGGTCGCTGTCACCCAGCTTCTGCCGCAGCTCTTCGATTTCCTTTTGCAAAAAACGAAGCGAATCGACAAAGGGATCGGGCAGCTTCGTATGATCGAGCCGGTCGGAGACCCGTTCGCCGTTGCGTTTCACCACTCTGCCCGGGTTGCCGACCACGGTACAGTTCGGCGGCACCTCGCGGAGAACGACCGCATTGGACCCGATATTTGAATTATCCCCAATCCGGAACGATCCGAGAACCTTGGCACCCGAACCGATAACCACATTATTGCCGACCGTCGGATGCCGTTTCCCCTTCTCTTTACCCGTGCCGCCGAGCGTAACCCCCTGGTAGATGATCACATCGTCCCCGATTTCGCAGGTTTCGCCGATAACGACCCCCATCCCATGGTCGATAAACAGACGCTGGCCGATGACCGCCCCCGGGTGAATCTCGATGCCGGTCATAAACCGGCTGACCTGGGAGACTATCCGCGCCATCGTAAACCACCGCCGTTTATAGAGCCGGTGAGCGATCCGGTGGCTCCAGATCGCATGCAGGCCGGCATACGTAAAGATGACCTCGAACCGGCTGCGGGCCGCGGGATCGTTATCCAGCACCGCCTGAATATCCGATTTGATTTGGCTGAGCATGCCCGCTCCCCCTTCGCTTCTTCTCTATGGCAAGACCACTCTGGCACAAGACCACTCCGGCAACGAAAAAAACGCCCCTGCAGCTTCAAGCTGCAGAGACGTTCGAACGCGGTTCCACTCTGCTTGGATGTCCCGTGACACAGCAGCCGCTTGTTACGGCTTTCTGCGGGCATCCCCCTCTGGCGTCGGTAACGGCGACGTTCCGGCACGGCCTAACAGGACTCCCGCATCGAAGGGTCATCCGGCTCAACCGTGCAGCTCCACAGGCGCATCTTCTGCGGCGGACGAACGAATAACTTCCAGCCCGGAAGGGAAACCCTTCTTCGGTTATTCTCTCTGATAGTTGTCCGGACCGCATACTTCTCCTGGTCACAGCTATTGCATTATTTCTATATCTTAGCGAAAAGAGCTCGGCCTGGCAAGACAATTCGCCGCCTGCCCGTCCGTTTTACGCGCCTTTGATCTGGGCCTTCAGCCGGTCGAGGACACGGCTTTTGCCGAGCAGCTCGATCGTGGCGTTCAGGTCGCGGCCGTGCATCTGGCCGGTTAGGGCAACGCGGATCGGCATAAACAGCTGTTTGCCCTTGAAGCCGGTTTCCTTCTGCACTTCCTTGATCAGCGCGCCGATCCGGGCTGCCGTAAAGTCTTCTTCGCTCTTCAGCTTGTGCAGGAAAGCAGACAGGACTTCCGAAACCTGCGGTTCCGCCAAAATCTGCGCACTCTCCGTATCCAGCTCCAGATGCGTCCGGAAAAATAACTCGGACAGCTCCACGATATCGGAAGCGGCGGTCATCTGTTCCTGGTAAAGCGCCGTCAGCTTCTCCGCCCACGCCTGCTGCTCCTCCGTTAATTCCGAAGGAAGCCGGCCCGCTTTCTGCAGATGCGGGATGGCCAGGCGCGCGATCCGGCCGGGATCGGCGTTTTTCGTGTAGTGGTTGTTCAAATGTGCCAGCTTATGGGTATCGAACACAGCCGGACTCTTGGACAGCCGGTCCGCGGTGAAAATCGAGATCAGCTCTTCTTTGGAGAAAATCTCTTCTTCGCCTTCCGGCGACCATCCCAGCAGGGCGATGAAATTGAACATCGCTTCCGGCAGATAACCAAGCTGGTCGTATTGCTCGATGAACTGGATCACCGACTCATCTCGTTTGCTGAGCTTCTTGTGGTTCTCGCCAACAATCAGCGTCATATGGCCGAACTTAGGCGGCTCCCAGCCCAGCGCTTCGTAGATCATCAACTGGCGCGGCGTGTTCGAGATATGGTCTTCCCCGCGCAGCACGTGCGAAATTTTCATCAAATGGTCGTCCACCGCTACGGCAAAATTGTAAGTCGGAATGCCGTCTCTCTTGACGATAACGAAGTCGCCCATCTCATGGGTAGTGAAAGAAATCGGCCCTTTGACCATGTCGTCAAACGTATAAGTACGGTCCTCCGGCACGCGGAAACGGATGCTGGGCACCCGGCCCTCCTGCTCAAACGCGATCCGCTGTTCTTCGGTCAAATTGCGGTGTTTGCCGGAGTAACGCGTTGTTTCGCCGCGGGCAAGCTGCTCCTCGCGCTCCGCTTCCAGCTCTTCTTCGGTGCAGTAGCAGCGGTAAGCCAGACCCCGGTCGATCAGCTCCTGCCAGTATATTTTATAAATATCAAGACGCTCCGTTTGACGGTATGGGCCATATTCTCCGCCTACATCAATGCTTTCGTCCCAATCGATACCAAGCCATTTCAAGTATTTAAGCTGGCTTTCTTCGCCGCCCGCAATATTGCGCTTCACATCCGTGTCTTCAATCCGGATAATGAATTTGCCGCCGTGATTCCGGGCAAACAGATAGTTGAACAACGCCGTTCTGGCGTTGCCGATATGCAGATGTCCCGTAGGGCTTGGCGCGTAACGCACCCGGACTTCATCCGCCATGGTATTCCCTCCGTTTCAATAATCGAATCTTGTCGGATCCAATGTTGTTAACCATCTAATGATCATAGCATATCGCCGATTAGGC
Organism: Paenibacillus nanchangensis; assembly: GCF_046543445.1. Taxonomy (NCBI): domain Bacteria; kingdom Bacillati; phylum Bacillota; class Bacilli; order Caryophanales; family Paenibacillaceae; genus Paenibacillus; species Paenibacillus nanchangensis. The sequence goes on along the minus strand of NZ_JBHOFD010000036.1, from coordinate 13,333 downwards.
ATACAATAGCTTGTGCCGCGATGCCTTCGCCGCGTCCGGTGAAGCCAAGCTGTTCCGTTGTGGTAGCTTTTACGTTCACCTGGGTTGGTTCAGCCTTTAGGGAGCCTGCAATCGTCTCTACCATCTGCGGGATGTACGGAGCCATTTTCGGCCGCTGGGCAATAATGGTACAGTCCAGATTGCCGAGCCGGTAGCCGCGTTCCGCCGCCATCTCCCACACCCGGTCCAGCAGCTTCAGGCTGTCCGCGTCCTTGAACGCAGGGTCGGTGTCGGGAAAATGCCGGCCAATATCGCCGAGTCCCAACGCGCCTAAAATGGCGTCGCTCACTGCATGCAGCAGCACGTCCGCATCCGAGTGGCCCAGCAGCCCTTTTTCATAGGGAAGGGTAACACCTCCGATAATGCAGGGCCTCCCTTCCACCAGCTGATGCACATCAAATCCTTGTCCTACCGCGATCTTCACAGTTTATCTCCTCTCACTTCTGCTTCTGAACTCCGCAAACTCCAAATCCTCGGGTGTCGTCAGCTTAATATTCGCATAGCTGCCTTCGACCACAGCGACAGCGATTCCCGCCCGCTCCGCAAGCATGGAATCGTCCGTTCCGAGGAAGCCTTCACGGGCAGCCGCTTCATAAGCCGCCAGCAGCTCGGACAGGCGGAATGTCTGCGGCGTCTGAATCGCCCACAGGCTGCGGCGGTCCGGGGTGGAGACGACCATGCCCTGCCCGTCAACCTGTTTGATCGTATCTTTGACCGGCACCGCAAGCACCGAAGCCCCCGTCCGCTCCGCCTGCTCGCAGCAGGCCGTAATTTCGGACGCCTGGACGAACGGCCGCACACCGTCATGTACCATTACCCATTCGGTGTTCAGCCGCTTCAGGCCTTCATGAACGGAATACTGCCGCTCTGCTCCGCCAGCCACAACCGCCGTCACCTTGGTCAGGCTGTATTGCCCGATCCACTCCAGGCAGCGCTCCCGGTCCCCGGTCCCCGTGACCAGCACGATTTCCTGAATTCGTTCATGCCGCTGAAAAACTTCCAAAGTATGTACAATTACCGGCTTATCCCGAAGCAGCAGAAACTGCTTGCTTTCGGCGGTTCCCATCCGGCTTCCTTTTCCTGCCGCTACAATTACGGCGCCAACACTGTTCGACATTTCTCTGACGGCTCCTGTCCCTGGCGTATACCCTCATCATAACGTGTTTGCCGGGCATTTCCAACCCTAAGCTTAGGCAAAAGACCGGCTGTCACAGGCTGCAAACGCCTGCTTAAGCCGGTCTTTTTGTCGAATTACTGCGCCTTCTCCAGCAGCTTCGGTTTGGCGAAAATCATACGTCCGGCGGACGTCTGCAGGACGCTGGTGACCAGCACCTCCATCGTCGAACCGATATACTCCCGCCCGCCTTCGACAACAATCATCGTGCCGTCGTCGAGGTAAGCAACCCCTTGGCCGTGTTCCTTGCCGTCCTTGATGACCTGCACAATAATTTCTTCACCCGGAAGCACAACCGGCTTCACAGCGTTGGCAAGATCGTTGATGTTGAGTACGGCGACTCCCTGCAGCTCGCATACCTTATTGAGGTTGAAGTCGTTGGTGACCACTTTGCCCTGAAGTGCCTTGGCCAGCTTGACCAGCTTGCTGTCGACCTCGGAAATCTCCTCGAAATCCCCTTCATAGATCAGGACTTTGACATCCAGTTCTTTCTGAATTTTATTCAGGATGTCCAGTCCCCGGCGTCCGCGGTTGCGTTTGAGCAGATCGGACGAATCGGCGATATGCTGCAGCTCCTCCAGCACAAATTCGGGGATGACGATGGTGCCCTCAATAAATCCCGTCTTGCAGATGTCAGCAATCCGGCCGTCGATAATCACGCTGGTATCCAATATTTTGTGCTCATGCAGCGGACGTTCTTCCGCTTCAGGTTCCCGGCCCCAGCGTCCGCTGGTCCACAGCGAAGCCAGCTCGTCCCGTTTTTCCAGGCCCACCCGCAGGCCGATGTACCCCAGCCCGGCTGTAAGGACTACCTGGATCAGTTCTCCGCTTTTACCAAGCCAGCTGATACAAGGATACAGCAGCAGCGACAGCAGCAGTCCCGCAAGCAAGCCGGCGGCGCCCGCCGCCAATTCGTTCATCGGCAGCTTCACGCACCGCGCCACCGTTTCGCGCAGCTTGGCGCCGCCCCAATCCGCAAGCAGCGCTCCGGCAATCAAAAAAATAATAGCTCCCAGCACGGTAAACCCGATACCGGCTTCCACTGGAAATCTCTCATCCAACCTTTGCATCCCTAAGGGAAACCGTTCCGAGGCCTGGATATACAATGAATATCCGGCCCACCCTCCGGCCAAACCGGCAAAGGCCAATACTCCTTTTTTCCACATGGCCGCACCTCCTCCGCTTCTTTAAAAATGGCTTTGTGAATGGATGGCCCCACCTTTGGGTAAAGGGCCTTTCCTCCCCAGTATGTTCCATTTTCGTAAGGGATAATCCTGACAGACACGGGATTTTTTTTGACCCCTTTTCCGAGCGATGCCTGCCCTGCCGTTCGTTTGCTTGTTGAAATGGTTCCGCCGGGTGGCATATAATGAACTCAATTCAAGAGCCAGGAGGGAAATGGAAATGAGCGCACCAAGTTTGCAGGAATTCCAGGATCAGGTATCCGAACTGCTGCTCCGCCACCGAAGCCTGCTGGACGTCCTCTCCAAGGGCGGACAGAGCAGCGCCTCCGTCAACCGGGCCGTCGTCAAGGCTGTTACCGAATGCGGCTGCATCGAGCTGCACGCCTCCAAGCAGGCATTTGAACCGGGCTCCAGCCTGATGGAGGCCAAGGACCAGGCCGGCACCCACGTTCAAGGGCATCTATGCGAGAACTGCCGCGAAGTCATCGGCTCGGAGCTGGGACGCGAGCTGTTTTATATGTCGGCACTGTGCAATTTGCTTGATATCCGTATGGATGAGATCGTTGCCAAGGAATCGCAGAAATGCGCTACGCTCGGACTGTTCAATTTATCCTGAACCCGCCGTTCCCTTTACCGGAGCTGCCGCGGCAGGATAGTTTTCCGCTTCATACCCATTCAGGCTTACAACAAGAAAGGACGCTCCTCGTCTGACGGATCAGACGGAAGGAACGTCCTTTTGCGTATATTCTTGCAGCATCCGGAGGCTTAACTACCGGAATCAGCTATTCTTCGATTGGTAAGCTTCTTTCTTCGTCCGCTTTCTTCGGCGCATTCTTGTCGTCAGCCGCGTCACGTTCTGCTTCATGCCATACAAGGCATATACACCAAGCAGTGCAAAAATCATCTTGGAAATCTGCTCGGGGAACATTACCGCCACGGCCACCGCAATTACAATGACGATGGGAGCGCCGATTACGGCTTTTTTTGGAAACCCGATCTTCTTGAAGTTCGGATATTTTACGGTGCTGACCATCAAATAGGATAACAAGAGAGCAGTGAACATCATCAGCAGCGGGGATACTTCTTCATGAAACAGCGACATGGTCGCGAGTACGCCTCCGGCCGCCGGTATCGGCAAACCGATAAAATAACCGGGAATTCCCGGACGGACATTAAAACGGGCTAATCGGAGCGCGCCAAAGACAGGGAAAATTGCGGTAACTGTCCAGGCCAGCGCCGGGCTCACGTTCTGCAGGGAAGTTACATACATGATCACCGCCGGTGCGACTCCGAATGAAACGACGTCGGACAGGGAATCCAGCTCTTTGCCAAATTCACTTTCGGCTCCAAGCGCGCGGGCTACGCGTCCGTCCAGACCGTCGAGCAGCATTGCGATAATCACCATAATGGCAGCCATATCGATTTTTCCGTCGAAAGCCATCATGATGCCAAACATTCCGAGCATCAGGTTACCGATGGTAAACAGACTCGGAATTGATTTTGATATCATTATGTCACCTCATGTTTTCATTAGGCCTTAACGACTCCAACATTACGTGATTGTATGGGATTTACATTTGTCTGTCAATAAGAACTTGTTTCTGCAGCCGCTTGAGTCCTTCCTGAATGCCCCGGGCACGGGCTTCCCCGATGCCGTCGACTTCGTCCAGCTCCGCAATGCTTGCCGTCATCAGGTTGGGCAGCATTTCAAACCGTTCCACCAGGTTATGGATAATGACGTTCGGCAGACGCGGAATTTTGTTCAAGAGCCGGTATCCTCTCGGCGTGACCGCTTCTTCGGAGGTAATGGACGTCGGCGAATAGCCAAGGAGCCGGGCGATGTGGTTGTCATCCATCAGCTCGTCGTCGGTTGCGCGTTTCAAACCATTGATAATATCGCGGATCTTCTCTTCTTCCTCCACCCGGGCATAATCGCGGTACAGCAGCCAGGCTTCCTCCTCGGTGTTGCCGACCAGCTCCTCCATCTGCATGCTGATGAGCCGGCCTTCGTTGCCCAATTCATTGATATAACGTTTGATCTCCATCTTGATGCGCAGCACCATCTCTACGCGCTGAATGACACCGACCACTTCCGGCACCGTAACGATTCCTTCATACTCCGAAGCCGACAAATTTGTCAGCGCCTGGGTCAGGACAGCCCGGTATTTCTCAAGCGTCTGAATCGCCTGGTTGGCCTTGGTCAAAATAACACCGATCTCCTTCAGCGCATACCGGATATTGCCTTGGTACAACGTGATGATGTTGCGGCGCTGGGAAATGGAGACGACCAGCTTGCCCGTCTGCTTTGCGACGCGTTCGGCGGTCCGGTGGCGGATACCGGTCTCGATCGACGGAATCGATGAGTCAGGAATAAGCTGGGTGTTCGCATATAAAATCCGTTTTAGATCCTCGCTCAAAATGATGGCCCCGTCCATCTTCGCAAGCTCATAGAGGTAGTTGGGCGAAAAATCGCAGTTGATGGAAAACCCTCCATCCACCACATCCATCACTTCCGGGCTGTAGCCGACCACGATCAGCGCGCCCGTCTTGGCTCTAAGCACATTCTCCAGACCGTCCCGGAACGGCGTCCCGGGTGCCGCAAGCCGGAGCAGGTCATTCATGTTTTCCAGTTGGTTGTGTTCTTTCATCTCTATAATAAGCCCCCTAATCTAAAGCGACCGCTAGTGCGTCTGCAACCGTTCCGACCCCGATAAGCTGTATATCTTTAGGATGCTTCCATCCTTTTAAACTTTTCTCCGGCAAAATCACCCGGCGGAAGCCCAGCTTCGCCGCTTCCTTCACCCGCTGCTCCGCACGCGACACCGCTCTTACCTCCCCGGTCAACCCGACTTCGCCGAATACCACATCGTCCGGTTTGGTCGCAATGTCGCGGAAGCTGGAGGCAATGCTGAGCGCAACGGCAAGATCGACCGCCGGTTCATCCAGCTTGACGCCGCCCGCCACATTCAGATACGCGTCTTGATTCTGCAGGAACATCCCCATCCGTTTCTCCAGCACCGCGATAATTAGCGACAACCGCTGATGATCCATGCCGGTGCTCATTCGTCTAGGGGACGGAAAATGCGTAGCCGACACAAGCGCCTGGAGCTCCACAAGCACCGGCCGGGTGCCTTCCATGCTCGCCACAACGGTCGAACCGGCCACCCCAAGGGGGCGCTCCGACAAGAACAGCTCCGAAGGATTGTCGACCTCGGTCAGCCCGATTTCGCCCATTTCAAAAATGCCGATTTCGTTGGTTGAGCCAAACCGGTTTTTCACCGCCCGCAGCAGCCGGTACGTATGGTGGCGTTCGCCTTCAAAATACAGCACGCAGTCCACCATATGCTCCAGCAGTCTCGGACCGGCGATGGCCCCTTCCTTGGTAACATGCCCGACTAGCACCGTCGCAATGCCGCGAATTTTGGCGATCCGCATAAACCGGGTTGTGCATTCCCGAACTTGCGCCACACTGCCCGGCGCACTCGTCACCTCAGGCATAAAGACGGTTTGAATGGAGTCAATGACCAGAAATTGGGGCTGGATATGCTCGATCGCTTCTTCAATCGTCTCCATGTTCGTTTCGCACAGGACATACAGCTCGGCGGACAAAGCACCGAGACGGTCGGCGCGCAGCTTGGTCTGCCGGACCGATTCCTCCCCCGAGATATAGAGCACACGCAATCCCTGAGCGGTCAGCGCATGAGAAGTCTGCAGCAGCAGCGTCGACTTGCCGATACCGGGGTCTCCGCCCACGAGGATCAGCGAACCCGGAACAATCCCTCCGCCAAGCACCCGGTTCAGTTCTCCGATGCCGGTCAAGATCCGCGGCTCCTGATCGCTTTCTATATTTATGATGGATTGCGGTTTTTCTTTACTATGAAAAATGGGGGCATTCATCCCCGCCGTTTTGACGACGCTTTCCGTTTCCTCGACCATGGTGTTCCATGCCTGGCAGCCCGGGCATTTCCCCAGCCATTTCGGAGATTCGGTTCCGCATTCCGTGCAGATAAACTTTGTTTTCGCTTTTGCCATTTGGTAATCTCCTATACAGCGGGAAATATCTGTTTCTATTAAAAGTTTAACATTTCTGCTCGTGTAACGAAAGGCCGGGCGACCCGCAAAACCACCCATTTATGATCAATAATTTACATTTCTTTCTGCCGCTGACTTCTGACGCAGGGCGTGAGGCCTGCCGCTTCAGCCGTCCAGTCCGCTTTACTCTATATATCGACATTCGGACGAAAAAAAAGAAGCCTGCTGCCAAAATGCGGCAGCAGGCTTTCTGTGCAATGAGCGGCAGAAAGCTCGCTCCTTGCGAAATTTTAAGGTGTGAATTACTCCGATTTCTCCATGTTCAACGCCACATCGCGTTTTTTTACGGACAAGTCGCCGTTGTCCTCGTCGATGATCAGGGAATCGCCTTTGGTCACATTGCCCTTCAGCAGCTCTTCGGACAGACGGTCCTCGATGTGCTTCTGGATCGCCCGGCGCAGCGGACGGGCACCAAATGCCGGATCGTAGCCTTCTTTAGCCAGGAAGGCCTTCGCCTTATCTGTCAGTTCGAAGTCGACGTCGTATTCACGCAGCCGCTTGCGCAGCTCTTCGGACATCAGCGTTACGATTTCGGCGATGTGTTTCTCATCGAGCGAGTGGAAGACGATAATTTCGTCGATCCGGTTCAGGAACTCAGGACGGAAGCTCTTCTTCAGTTCTTCCATCACTTTGCCCTTCATGTTGTTATAATCCGCTCCCGCATCCTGTACGGCGGTGAAGCCAAGAGTCGAGTTTCTGCGGATTGCTTCCGCGCCAACGTTGGAGGTCAGGATAATCAGCGTGTTGCGGAAGTCGACTACACGGCCCTTGGAGTCGGTCAGACGGCCATCCTCCAGCACCTGAAGCAGGATATTAAACACTTCCGGGTGCGCCTTCTCGATCTCATCCAGCAGCACGACGGAGTAAGGTTTGCGGCGGACTTTTTCGGTCAGCTGGCCGCCTTCTTCGTAACCGACGTATCCCGGAGGCGCTCCGACAAGACGGGACGTGGAGTGTTTCTCCATGTACTCCGACATATCGATACGGATCACGGCGTTCTCGTCGCCGAACATCGCTTCTGCCAGCGCACGGGCCAGCTCGGTTTTACCTACGCCAGTCGGTCCAAGGAAGATAAACGAGCCCATCGGACGCTTTGGATCCTTCAGACCGGCACGGGCGCGGCGGATCGCGCGGCTGACCGCTTTAACCGCTTCGTCTTGACCGATAACCCGGTCATGAAGCAGTGCTTCCATATTGAGCAGGCGTTCGGTCTCCTCTTCTTTCAGCTTGCTGACCGGAATGCCGGTCCAGCTTGCCACCACCTGGGCGATATCCTCAGGCGTTACTTCGGAGTCGGTACGGCCTTGTTTTTCTTTCCACTGGTTTTTCGTCGTATCGAGTTCTTCGCGAATCTTCTGCTCCGTGTCGCGCAGAGCCGCCGCTTTCTCAAACTCCTGGCTCTGAACGGCTGCGTCTTTTTCCTTGCGGATGTCGTCCAGACGCGTTTCCAGCTCTTTCAGATTCGGCGGAATCGTGTAGGAGTTCAGCCTTACTTTGGAGCCCGCTTCGTCGATCAGGTCAATCGCTTTGTCCGGCAGGAAGCGGTCCGTAATGTAACGGTCGGAGAGCTTCACAGCCTGCACAATCGCTTCGTCCGTGATCTTCACGCGGTGATGCGCTTCATAGCGGTCGCGGAGTCCGTACAAAATCTGTACAGCTTCTTCCGGCGACGGCTGATCCACCGTGATCGGCTGGAAGCGGCGTTCCAGCGCGGCATCCTTTTCGATATATTTGCGGTATTCGTCAAGCGTCGTCGCCCCGATGCACTGCAGCTCGCCGCGCGCCAGCGCCGGCTTCAGAATGTTGGAGGCGTCGATTGCGCCTTCCGCGCCGCCCGCGCCAATCAGCGTGTGCAGCTCGTCAATAAAGAGCACGATATTGCCGGCTTGACGAATTTCGTCCATGATCTTTTTGAGCCGGTCCTCGAATTCACCGCGGTATTTCGTTCCCGCTACAACCGAACCCATATCCAGCGTCATCACCCGCTTGTCGCGCAGTGTCTCCGGAATCTCATTGTTGATGATCCGCTGTGCCAGTCCTTCGGCAATCGCCGTTTTACCTACGCCCGGTTCACCGATCAGCACCGGGTTGTTTTTGGTCCGGCGGCTGAGCACCTGAATAACGCGTTCGATTTCTTTGCCGCGTCCGATAACGGGATCCAGGTTGCCGTCTTTGGCGTAAGCCGTCAGGTCGCGCGCCAGACCGTCCAGCGTCGGCGTGCTAACATTAGCCGGCGTTCCGCTGTGGCTGGAAGCCGCTTCGCTGCTGCCGAGCAGCTGCAGCACCTGCTGGCGGGCTTTATTCAGGCTGATGCCAAGGTTGTTCAGCACCCGGGCTGCAACGCCTTCACCCTCACGGATGAGGCCAAGCAAAATGTGCTCGGTGCCCACGTACGTATGGCCCAGCTTGCGGGCTTCGTCCATCGACAGCTCGATGACTTTTTTGGCACGCGGCGTGTAGGCGATATTGGTCGGCTGTTCCTGCCCTCTTCCGATGAGCGCTTCCACTTCGTCCTGAATTTTCTCCAGACCGAGTCCCAGGCCGATCAGCGCCTTGGCCGCGATTCCGTCTCCCTCACGAATGAGTCCAAGCAAAATATGTTCTGTTCCGATATTGTTGTGTCCCAAACGGACAGCTTCTTCTTGAGCCAGAGCCAGCACTTTTTGCGCGCGTTCCGTAAATCTTCCAAACATCATAGCATTAGCACCTCCGAAAATGTGATTAGCATCTATAATTAAGTCGTAGTTCCCAATGTTTCGCGAATCAGCTTCGCGCGGTTCATATCCCGTTCGGCAGCGCTCATATTCGCTCCAAACGTCTTTTGCAGAAATCCGGGCTGCGTCATTACATTTAACTCATTCAGCTTAGCAAGGCTTGGACTTTGAAGAATGCCCAAATCCACCCCAAGCCGGACATCGGACAGCCGCTGTGCGGCTTCTTTCAGTTCCATTACGGCCGCATAAGACAAAATGCCGTAAGACCGCATGATCCGGTCGGTAATCCGAATGCGCGACTCCGCCATCAGCCGCTCCCGGGCATGCCGTTCATGCTCAATGATCTGAGCGACAACGCCCTGCAGGTTATCGATAATTTCGGTTTCGGTCTGCCCCAGCGTAATCTGGTTCGAGATCTGGAACAGATTGCCGACCGCTTCGCTGCCCTCGCCGTAGATGCCGCGCACGGTCAAGCCTACCTGGTTGACTGCGGACAAAATCCGGTTGATCTGCTGGCTCATCACCAGCGCCGGCAAATGCATCATGACCGAAGCACGCAGCCCCGTGCCAACGTTGGTCGGACAGCTGGTCAAATACCCGCGTTTGTCATCAAAAGCAAAGTTCACAGAAGCCTCAAACAAGTCGTCAATCGACGTTGCGCGCTCCCAGGCCTCCCGGACCTGAAATCCGGGGAATAAGCATTGAATCCGCAAATGGTCCTCTTCGTTGATCATAATGCTGACGGATTCGTCATCATTCAGCAGCACCGCACCGCCTCTCGACTCGTTCACCAAGCTCGGGCTGATTAAATGCTTCTCCACCAGCACTTTCTTGTCGATCTCTTCGAGTTCTTCCATCTTAAGCAGTTGGAAGGTGCCGAATCCGGACGCTTCGCCGCTGTCCATGACGGGCGACAGCTGGTTCAGCACTTCCTCCGCCTGTCCGGCCGTAGCCAGCAGAGGAAAAGGGAGGTGCTGCAAATTGCGGGCGATCCGCACACGGCTGCTGATTACAATCTCGGAGTGGCTGCCGCCGCTGCGCATCCAGTCGCTGAGCGCATGTTCGGTAAACCGGAGATTAGGCATCGCGTATTCCCCCTATATATCAAAGACTTTACTCTTGTGCCATTTCTTTTTCAAGTCGGCGAATCTGGTCGCGCAGCTCTGCGGCCCGTTCGAATTCTTCCTGGGAAATGCTGCTCTGCAGCTCGCGTTTCAGCTCCGTAATCTTGCGCTGGACCTGAATGTGCGCGCCGGCGCGTTTCGGGATTTTGCCGACATGGTTTGTGCTGCCGTGCACCCGTTTAAACAACGGATCCAGACCGCTGTCAAAATACTTATAGCAGGAGCTGCAGCCGAAGCGGCCGAGCTTGCTGAACTGGGAATAGGTCATCCCGCATTCTTCGCAGCGCACGGACTGTGCGGTTTTGACCGCCGCCTTGTTCGCGCCTGTCTTATCCAAATCTAAAAGTCCCGATAACAGGCTGTGGATGGAAAAACCGCCGGCCGTTCCGGGAATCAGTTCGCCCTTCTCCCGGGCGCAGCTCTCGCAAATATGGAACTCTGTCTTCTCTCCGTTCACGATTTTGGTGAAATGGAGTGTCGCCGGTTTTGATCCACATTCTTGACACAGCATGGTGATTCCTCCCCCAACTTATTTGCCCAGTATTGAAACCAGCATCGCCTTCATCAGCTTGGCGCGGATTTCGTCCCTGTAAGGCAGTTTAACCGCAAGGCATTCGCGGGATACCGCCGCCCGCATAAGACAGGCCTCACGCTTGGTAAGAAAGCGGGCCTCCTCAAGCTGGTATATCAATCCCTCGGCCGCCGTCTGATCAATTCCGGAGCCAATCGTCTGGTTCAGATGCGTATGCAGAGCCATGTGCTGCGGCAGCTCGATCCGCTGTATCCGGATATACCCGCCGCCCCCGCGTTTGCTCTCCACCAGATACCCCTTCTCCAGAGTGAACCGTGTGCTGATCACATAATTGATCTGCGAAGGAACGCAGGAGAACTGATCGGCAAGCTCGTTACGCTGAATTTCCACGGTGCCTTCGGGACTTTCATGCAAAATATTCTTCAGATATTGTTCGATAATATCAGAGATATTACGCATCACTCATCCTCCACTGTCTGAAGCTTGCATTCTCGGCTCCGGTCGCCTGACGACGCGCTTTTAAAGGAACCTTAACCAAACCTTCTGAAACCGAATCCCCGGTGCAGCAGTATCCTCAAGAACCCTGACTTTCTTGCACAGTACTTGTGAAAAAGTCCTTATGGAACCGCCCCGGCAGTTTACGTTGTACTGCTGTCAGTATCGGCCTTCTTCCCGCCAATCATGCGGGCTGCCTGCAAGCTTCGCTGACTTTGACTTTCTTTGACTTTGATTATATTATAACACATTCTTCCGGAAAGCCAAGGGGCCCGGAAATATTTTTTGCGTAGGCTCCAGCTAGGGCAGAAAAAAGAGCCCTCCAACAGGTGGAAGGGCCTAATCAACGTATATCCATATCTATGCATCCTAAACATTTTAAAAGAAATCAAACAACGCGGTAGCCGCCTGCGGTACACGCCGTTCCATACGTTCAGCCGCCGCCGCGTCACCAGTGAGAATCCCAAAACGATAAAGTTCAGCGGGACGTCTGTATCCAAGCAGCATGGCCGTCATCGCCCCAATATCGCATGAGAGCTTAGGCGTTTCCCCGCCGGACTCGAGACGTGTCCAAACGGAGCGGCCTTCTTCGTCGACCCGGCACTCCCAGGTTCCGTTGTTCCAAGGCGCATGGCGGTCCGCCAACCCAATGGTCCACCGCTCGGCCGAGACGGAAGCAGCAAATCTCAACCGCTGCGCAAAAGATTGAATGTTCACAATCCGGGCCATGAAATAGGGATGGGTCTCCTGCTTAACCCCTCTCGGGTCCGGAAGAAGATGCGGCAAAATATCATTGGCGGGAACAAACGTGATGGATACCGCATCAATCATGGAATCGTGATTCGCCACGAATGTCCACAATGCCCGTCTAGCCTGTTCAGTCCGGTACACCAGCTCATTAATCGCAAACTCTCTTTTTTCCACCTTGTACAGCATATAGCCTTCTGGTTCGCCGGACTCCGCAAAAAAGACCACATTATGTTCATCCGCTTCAAGAACGGATTGGGTCCACCACTCTTTGTCCCGTCTAAGCGTACCATTATAGGCAGCCGCATATTCCTGGTACAGCCGGTCCAGCAGTTCTACGTCCTCCACATCCCGTACAATTCGGCCCGGGACGGTTTCTTTGACTGGAAGTTTATCCACAGGAACGTGGTATTTCTTCTGATCGCAGTACACCTCCCAGCCGAATTTCCGGTAAAACGGCACGTAAAAGGGATGCAGACAAGAAACGGTGACGCCTTCCCGGTTCATATGCTCCAGCGCATGGGTCAGAAGCCGGGCTACCAGACCTTGACGCCGATTTTCGGGCCACGTGGACACCCCGGCAATTCCGCCCATCCGTACCGGCTCGCCCTGTACATAAATTTCTAGGGGGAGTAACGTAAATTTGGCCTCCAGCTGATTACCTTCAAATGCACCCCAGATTCGTTCCGGGCGAAAACGCTGTTTGGCTGACTCCCTTGCTTCTCCGGACACCTTATATTGAAACGCATATTCCGACAACGTTAGACTTGCCTCGAACTCTTCCTGCCTTAACTGCCTGATCTCCATCCCAGCGTCCTCTCCCTGCTACTTAGCTTTGTAGTCCGGCTGTCGGCCGGACTCTTATCTCGAGTGTGCCAGAGAAGCCAGATCGTGTCAATTTTCCGAAACTTATCCACAAGCAGTCAAACACATAACAAAGCAGTTTATCGCTAAATCCACAATTTGTTCACGCTATCCACATAATTAAGAGGGTATCCACATTTCATTGTGGATGCCGTGTAGATTTGCTGAACAACTTCAAGCTCAGATTTTGCTTATCCACATTTCTTCAGACCAGCGGCCTTTAATATAAGAAGAGCAATGGAATTCCCAATACACAATATTTTATCCACAGAACACAACAAAATTTTTAGCCGGGTTATGGAATAACTGAATAACTTGTTGAAAACTCACCGCTTTTTTTTATAATCCAGATTCCTTATGTAAGCACA
>NZ_JBHOFD010000035.1:0-68258 GCF_046543445.1 Paenibacillus nanchangensis | reverse complement strand
TTAAGCCCTCCAGCGCCGATGGTACTTGGACCGAAGGGTCCTGGGAGAGTAGGACGCCGCCAAGCACACGAACCACTGCCGATTCCGGCGGTGGTTTTTTTGTGTTTACAGTGCTTTTTCATTTCTAGCGCCTTTTTAGTTTGAATTTGTGTACCAATAGGTGCAATGCCCGTTACTGTAAAGTAAGAGATCTGCTGCAAGTCAATTTTGTTATAGCGTGAATCAATACTTTAAGATTGTTAACTTCCAATCACTGGTTGTAAGATTTATTAAGGTGGGCATTCCGGTCAACGTCTTCATAGTGCAGCCAGTTTATTTTAGCAAACGGTTTCATTAGGGTGGAAAGCAAGTAAGCTGCTGTGGCAGGCGCAGAAGCTTAATTTGAACAGGAGATGAAGATATGCGCAAATTTGAGTGCAATGAAACAGAAGTCCGGGAGCTGATCGACCGTGTCGTCCGCAGAACGATGAATATGGATTTTACCTGGAACTGGTCCTGCGGAGTAGCCTATTATGGTATCAGCAAAGCATGGGAGGTCACCGGCAATCAGGAATATATCGACTTTCTGGTCAAATGGGTGGATGAATACCTAGAACTTGGTTTGCCCGACCTGATGGTTAATTCGTGCGCCATGGGCCATACGATGATTACTCTGCACGAAGCAACGGGGGATTCCAAATATCTGGACCTGGCGCTGCTGAAAGCCGAGTATCTCCGCAAGGATGCAATCCGGTTCGGAGAGGGAGTGTTCCAGCACACGGTTTCCTCCAAAAATGATTTCCCCGAGCAGGCGTGGGCGGATACGCTGTTTATGGCCGCGTATTTCTTGCTCCGGCTGGGCTTCAAGCTGGACAGCAAAGAGTACACCGACGATGCGCTTAACCAATTTTACTGGCACGAGGAGTACCTGCAGGATACCAAAACGAATTTATTTTATCATGCGTGGGATAATGTAAGACAAGACCATCTGTCCGGGATTTACTGGGGCCGGGCCAATGCGTGGGCGGCTTATACGATGGCGCAGGCGTACAAAATGCTGAATCCCTTTATGCCGATGTGGATGCAAATTGGCGGGGCTTTAGGCGATCAGCTAAGCGCTTTGGTCCGGCTGCAAACGCCAAATGGCCTGTGGCGCACCGTTCTGGACGACGAAACGTCCTACGAGGAAACTTCGGCTTCCGCGGGCATTGCGGCGGCGATTGTTATTAACGGTCACCCGCTGCATCAGAACTATATGGCCAAGGCTTATGAAGGCATTCTCGCCAATATTGACGAAGACGGATCGGTGCGGAACGTATCGGCCGGTACGGCGGTTATGCACTCCGCGGATGATTACAAAGTCATCTCCAAAAAGCGGGTGCAGGGCTGGGGACAAGGCTTGACCTTGGCCTACCTGGTGGCTATGCTCCAGAACAAAGAGCTTGTGAACAACATTTAACTCGTGACATTCCAGCCTTCGGTAAAAGAAAAAACGGCCCTTGTCCGCTATGCTTCAGGATCAGGGCCGTTTGCCTATTTAATGGATAGTTTCCTTATCTGCTACCATTCCATCGGTTCTCCATTATAATTCAGAAATACCGGGTGTTCTCCCATAAACTCTTTGTGCCTGGCAACCCAGCCCAGAATATGGACCGCAGACTCGGAGGGCGTCAAGCTGCCGCTCTCATCGAGCTTCCCCTGCATATAACTCCTGACATGGCCCGGATGAAGAATCATGACTTGTCCCGCTGCCGCTGCTTGAAACATCCAGTGGAACAAGCGTCAGCTTGTCAGGATACCGCTGCGTTAACTGGTTGAGCGGTCCTGTGTCAGAGGCGTATTTTCCAGCAAAAACAGTGCAGCCGCTCTTCAACAGTTCCTCTGCAAAGGCTAACCCCAAGCCGTGATCGGCACCGGTGACAAATGCGGATTGTATCATCCTCTCCCACCTCTCCTGCGTTTGAACTTATTGTAACGCTTGAGCGACGCGGGAACAAAGAATTACGGCCGACGCATTACTGCCTAAATCCTTCTCTCCTTAATTCCTTCCTTCTTTACGTTCCTTGGCATATTCCGCGGCAGCAGTAAACAAGACGTCCGAAGAGGAGTTCAGTGCTGTCTCGAACGAGTCTTGAAGCACACCGATAATGAACCCTACGCCCACCACCTGGATGGCGATCTCATTTGGGATGCCAAACAGGCTGCACGCCATCGGGATCAGCAGCAGCGAACCACCCGCCACACCCGAGGCGCCCGCCGCTGCTACAGCGGACAAAACGCTGAGCAGAAGGGCTGTCGGGAAGTCAACCTCAATGCCCAAGGTATGCACGGCCGCAAGTGTGAGAACAGAGATGGTGACTGCCGCGCCGGCCATGTTGATGGTAGCGCCCAGCGGTATGGACACAGAGTAGGTGTCTTCGTCTAACCCAAGCTTTTGGCATAATCTCATATTGATCGGAATATTCGCCGCGGAGCTTCGGGTGAAAAATGCAGTAATTCCACTTTCCTTCAAGCAGCTTAACACTAGCGGATAAGGATTTCTCCGGATCGTCAGGTAGACGATCAGCGGATTTACAACGAGCGCAATAAACAGCATGCATCCAACGAGAACAAGGAGCAGTGATAAATAATCGCCAAGGGAAGAAAGGCCGTTTGATGTAATGGAATCGAACACGAGGCCCAGAATGCCTAAAGGCGCGCACGCAATAACCCATTTGACGACTTGCGAGATGGCATTTGAGAGATCCTCCAGCAGATCTTTGGTACTGTCTTTGGCATGTTTCAAAACCATCCCCAAAACAACCGCCCAAGCCAAAATTCCGATATAGTTCGCGTTTATCAGCGCGCTTACCGGATTATCGACCACTTGAAACAGCAATGTTTGAATGACCTCCACGATGCCTTGAGGAGGCGACAAATTCTCGTTCCCCGATACAAGAGACAGACGGCTTGGGAATAGGAAGCTTACAATTACAGCGGTCAATCCAGCCAAAAAAGTGCTTATGGCATACAGCGTGATGATGGCTTTCATATTGGTGCGATGGCCTTTTTTGTGTTTGGAAATGGCCGTCAAAACCAGCAGCAGCACCAACAGCGGGGCTACCGCCTTCAAAGCGCTGACGAACAAGGAACCAAGAAGAGCAATTCCCGCTGCTTGGGGAACGGTCAACGCAAGAGCGATACCGATGACAATTCCGATTACAATTCGATTGACCAGGCTTAACCTGTTCCACTTAAGTATGAGTGTACGCATAATTCCCTCCGGGTAGTGTGGATATATAACCAAGCCTGGCCGATTCCGGACAAAAGGTGAGTTATATTTATGTCAGTTTAACACGTCAAAGTCCGAAAGTGTAGATCATTTGCTGTAACATTAGCCGGTTTTTTAATGGTAAATTGCGGGTAAAGAAAAATGGTGTTTAACCTAATGGCGTTCTTCGGGTTTGGCGCTTGAAACAGCGCATTGGAGTCAAACCCGGCAACGGCAGAGTAAGGTCCGGCAAATCCGGTTAATAATAATTGGAAGAACATTGGATACCCTATCTCATACTCCAAGAAATGAGGCGATATGTATGTCCAATCCAAACCTGACTCACCAGGAAGCGGTGGAAACGGTCCGCAAGCTGATCAAAGGGATCGGCACGGCGATGCTTACAACGATTTCGTCCGAGGGACTGGTGTCCCGTCCGATGAAGACGCAGGAGGTTGAATTCGACGGCGACCTATGGTTCCTGACCAAATCCGATACAAGCAAATTTGAGGAAATTGTCCATGATCCCAGAGTAAATGTCGTGTATTCGGACAAGTCTTATGTCTCTTTGCGCGGAACGGCCAAGCTGGTGAATGATGTGGAGAAGAAAAAGGAATTTTGGAACGCGGGCTACGAAGCCTTCCTGAAGACCACCTACGACGATCCGGAGGTTATTCTCATCAAGGTGGAGGTCGAAGCAGCGGAATACTGGAAAAGCGGCAACCTTGCCGAAAAAGCGTCATATCTATTCAAGCGCATCACGAATCAGGACACGGAACAGTCGAATCTTAACCAAACGGTTGAACTGAACTAAATTCTGACCATGCCGGTTAGTGAATCAGAATCTGACTAAGCTGACAGGAACCGTACCACAGGAACGCGTCGATAGGCCGCCACGGATTGGCGGTCTTTTTGCCGTTCGCATAGATATTTTCTCTACACGTAGGAACGGAGGAGTGTGGTATGAGGATTTTAACAGGGATTTGGAAGAGTATAGGATAAAATTCCTTATACAGGATATTTGGTGAACTGACGTTGTCGCTGCTGCAGCTATCAATTTATAAACTATTGAGGATGGAGAGGAACTGTAAATTGAGCAAATGGATACAGATTGTGCCGCTGCTCCTGCTGATCTCATTATTGAGTGCATGCGGCGACGATAAGGGCAAGCTGTTTCAAGACGTGGAACGTCAGAAGGATTCAGGCGACAGCTATTCGTTCGTAAACAGTGAGTCGGAAATCACAGCGGAATCGGCGGATTGCAAATTCTCCAGATTTTCAGGGATTTATACGGTGTGGGAGATCACTTCTACAGCCGAGGCGGAGACGAAATTAAGGATAAGCGGCAGCACAAAGGCAGATAAGTTCAAGATCATTCAAGTGGACGAAAACAAAGAACTGACCGTCTTGTGGGAAGGCGGGGAGGAAAAGGAACTTGATTTAAAGCTGCCCCAAGGCAAAAGTGCGATCAAATTCGTAGGCAACAAAGGTTCGGGCAAAGTACACATGGATTTGGAACCCCAAACAGGGATGGAAGTGAACGTCACAGACGACATGTTTGAAGGCGACCCGTTCTTTAACGATTGATTCCATTGGGCAAAAAAAGAACAGAGTGCCGCGAACAGAACGGCAGCTGAAATCCGGACGCCCAAACCACAAACAGAGCGTGTCCCATAAGGGACGCGCTCTGTTTGGCATAACTGCGTTAAGTCTGGCTTATGATGCATTCAACCCGCCGCTCATTGCGGCTTAGCAGCTGGTCCGCCTAAGTCTGCTTAAGTCGGCCTAAGTCTGCTTAAGTCCGCCTAATTCCGCCTAATTCCGCCTAAGTCTGCCTAAGTCCGCCTAAGTCTGCTTATGGTCTGTCTGTGGTCTGTGTATAATCTGCCTATGGTCTGCTTATGGTCTGGCTATGGCCTGTCTTAAAGACTAGGCAGGCTGATGCTTAACCCACGGGCTAATCTAAAGTGTCAGTCTGTTACTGCTGTTTAGCGTACCACTCCGAGAACTGCTTCTGGTACTCGGCGATATACTTGTCGATGCCTGCTGCTTTCATCCGTTCCAGCGCGATGGGGTAGGCGGATTCGTAATCGATAAATCCGCTGCCGATCGGCGCCAGATATTCAGTGAATACCCCGTTCAGCTTCGTTTCTTCATTTTTTACCGGCGTGTTGTCGAAGTTGAAGCCGGCGGCTTTGGAGATAATTGCTCCCTCGTCCCAGGCTTTGTACTCCTCGATAAACTCGTCGGGTACGGTATTGTCGAACCGCATGAAGTTTTTGTTCATCAGAAGCCAGTCGGGAATCAGGGAATCGGTCGTCAGCTTCGTGAGGCGGCCGTTTTGATCCAGCGTGTAATCGGTGTCTTTGATGCCGTAAGCGAAAAGATCGTACAGCTCCTGATTTTTTTGCAGCAGATTAAAGAACATCATGTAACGTTCCGGGTCCTTGGCCCCTGCGGAGACAAAAAAGGCGGTGCTGTAAGTGCCGCGGCTGATTTTTGGCCGGCCGGTGCCCAGGAAATAGTTCGTCAGCTTCGCGTCCGGGACTGCCTGCGAAATCGTGGCCGCGCCTTCAAACGGACGGGCCGCCGTGCCAGCCCAGAACATTGCTTTGCCGGAGTTCCAGTCGGACTGCAGCTGCGGCGTATTGGTTGCGGCATATTTCGGAATAATGCCTTTTTGATACCAGCCATACATCAGATCGGCGTATTTCTTAAATTCCTCGGATTCAAACCAGTTGATGATTTTGTCGTCTTTGGCGGATTCGTCGAGCGCGATAAACTCATTTTGCCAATACAGGTTTTTGTCGGTGTAATCATACTGCAGCATTCTGCGCGCATCGGTGTTGGCATAGCCGATCAGCTCGGGGTGGGCCGCATGCACCTTATCGTAAAACTGTTCCAATTCCGCAAGTGAAGTCACTTGCTGCATACCGACCTCTTCCAGCAGGTCCTGTCTTACCAGCACGCTGTAAAACTCAGCGGAGTTCGGTTTATTGCCAACGGGAATGGCGTATTGCTTGCCATCCAGCTGGAAGGCCTTAAAGGAGGCTTCGTCCACATTTTTTTGCAGATCGGCTGTGGCATCAAGGTAAGGGGTCAGGTCGGTATATAAACCTTTGGCTACGGATTTCACCATATAGTTGGCGTCTGTGTAGGTGGCAAAATCTTCGCCGGTCGACAGCATCAAGTCGGTTTTACCGCCGCCGTATTCAGTCCAGGGCAGGAACTGAAATTCTACTTCAGCGTTGATCTCTTTTTTGATCGTATCGTAGAACTCCGTTTTGGCCAGTTCTTTCATGCGGTTGGATTCGTCGCCGTAGAGCACGATTTTAAGATTGGCCGGAGCCAAACCGCTGGCGCCTTCATTGCCGCTTCCCGGGGCGGGACTGGCATTGCCGCCGGAGTTAGCGCTTTCATTGTTGCCCTGCGAGCATGCGCTGAGCAAGAACACAGCCGCCAGGAGCAAGCTTACCCATTTTGTTTGTTTTTTCATCATGAACCCTCCTGATTAGATATCTCAGGCTGAAAGCCTGTATGCATAGGCCCATGCTCCCTAAATTCCATTGTACAACAAGTCAGGAAGGAAAGGAGCAGGGCCGTGAGCAACGCGGTGAATGCGGCTTAGCGGGATTGGATTACCCTTTGACCGAGCCGACGACAATACCTTTAACGAAGAAACGCTGCATAAAAGGATACAGAATCGCAATCGGCAGCACGGTCAGACAGGTCATGGCCATTTTTGCCGTCTCCAGCGGAGGCGCGATAATGGCACCGCCAACCTGGGCGGCATTGCCTGACGCCAGGAACTGAATGTTCGCCATCATGTTGTACATCAGATACTGGATGGTGTAGAGATCCTGATCGGAGACAAGCATGAGCGGCAGATAGAAGTCGTTCCAGAACTGCAGCGCGTAAAAAAGCGAGATTGTGACCAATCCGACCCGGCCGAGCGGAATCATAATGCTGAAGAAGATCCGCATATGGCCCGCTCCGTCAATCTGAGCCGACTCCACGATTTCATGCGGGATGCTCCGGAAGTAGTTGGCCATCAGGAACATCAGGAATACGCTGAGCAGATAAGGAACAAACAAGCCGATCAGCGTGTCGCCCAAATGATAATATTTGGTGCTGAGCAGATACCACGGCAGCGTGCCGCCGCTGAACAGCATTGTGAAATAAGCGAAAAAGGAAAAGAAGTTTTTCAGCCGGAAGCTTTTGACCGAAATGACATAAGCATAAGCGGTGGTTACCAGGACAGCCGAAACCGTGCCGAGCACCGTAACGACCAGCGACATGGAATACGCCCGGAGAATCTGCTGCGCCTTGGAGCCGAACAGAAACTCATACGTTTCGAACGTAAAGCCCCGGGGCCAAAACGAATACCCTTCCGCCGCGATTCTTGATTCCGTGGAGAGGGAACCGGACACCGCGAGCAGAAACGGGACGAGACAGATGGCCGAAAAGATGGTGATGAAGATATAAAAGGCGACGACCAGCCCTTTATTTTCAGTAGTGTGCATATCTTGCCAAGCCCCCTAAAATAGTTTGCTGTCTTTGTCATACCAGCCGGCCATTTTGTTTGCTACCAGCACCAGAATGAAACCAAACACGGACTGGTACAGGGTAATCGCCGAAGCGAAACCAAATTCGCCGGAACGGATTGCCGTTCGATAGACATAGACATCGATAATATCGGTGGTGGGCAGCAGCAGCGGATTCAGGAACGTCACGCCCATGATCATACTGAGGTCGCCTTTCAGCATTCCTCCTATACTGAGCAGCGTCATCAATATAATAGAAGGAATCAGCACCGGCAGCGTGATATGGATAATGGTCTGCCATCTGGACGCTCCGTCAATCCGAGCGGCTTCGTAGTATGAAGTATCAATGCCCTGCAGCACTGCGTAGTAGATAATGGCGCCGTAACCCGCGCTTTTCCAGATATTCGCCAGCACCAGAATAATAACGAACAGCCATGGGCTGGAATACCAGTCCACCTGGGGAATGCCCAGCGTCTGGAACAACTGATTCAGAATGCCCTTGTCGTAGTCCAGCATTGAAAACAAAATAGCGCCGATAATGATCCACGAGATGAAATAAGGGAAAAACATAACGCTTTGGGTGATTTTAATGAACCACTTGCTGCGCAGCTCATTCAAGATAATAGCGATCGATACTGAAAAAAACGTGCCGGTTAAGATGTACAGCGCATTCAGCATAACCGTGTTGCGTGTGGCCCTCAGCGCATCATCCATGCTTGAGAAAAAAAACTCGAAGTTGGAGAATCCCGCCCATGGGCTGCCGAAGATGCCGTCAACAAAGTTGTAGTTTTTGAATACGAGGATAAGTCCGCTCATCGGCAAATAAGCAAACAAAATAAGTACGATGATCCCCGGAAGAGCCAGCAGGTACAGCGAACCGTCCCTCCTTAAAGCTTTGCCGAAGCTTCGGCTCCGGGTCTTTCCGGATTCCGTTCCGGCAAGCCTGCCCGGTGCGCCCGGCGTAGTCTCCTGCATCATAAATTGCTTCACTCCTTTAAACAGTGCTGGTTCACCATGCTTGCCAAGGCTTGCCAAGCGGTGGTTCAAGCGCATGCCGCAGTGTGTATCAAGCAAACGCTTTACACCGAAAATCATACGTCCAGCAGTTTGTAACCGCTATCAAAAGAATCGGAAAAACGTTAAAAAAAGCCGATCCTGGCGGCTTAAAAAAAGTAAAAACGTCTCATTTTTTTGTGATTTAGGCTTGTTTAGGCCTGTTGGAGCGGAAAAAAGGCGTGTTTTGGCCTGCAAATGGACCGCCTCAACATGGAGTGGGGTTAAGGTGGCTGGAGGGGAAAAAGCGACTTGGGAGCATCCAGCGCAGGTCCGGCTGGAGGGACAGGAGGGGCTCGGTGGCATCCGATGCAATCCAGCTGGAGGGACAGGAGGGGCTCGGTGGCATCCGACGTAATCCGTCTGGCGGAGCAGAAGGGGCTCGGTGGCATCCGACGTAATCCGGCTGGAGGGACAAGAGGGCCCGGTGGCACTCCGTAAATCCGATTGGAGGAATAAAAAAAGGAGTGCCCCGGCGCCTGCACGGCATCCGGAACCTCTCCCGTGAATTGCTTATATGATTGTACGGCTTCCGCGGGGCCGAATATCCGCCAAGCAAACCGCAGCATTCAGCTGATCGAGCTTTGGTTGTGCAGGATATGGTTCATTCTCCATTTTGACGGCGTAACTCCGTAACGCTTCTTGAACTGTGTGGTGAAATACGTGCTGCTGTTGTAGCCCACCTTTTCGGCGATAGTCCGGATGTCCAGGCCCAGGTCGGAGATGAGCAGGTTTTGTGCCTGCTCCAGCCGGATCAGATTGACGAAGTCGGGAAAGCTGCTGCCCACCTCTTCGGTGATCAGTCTGCTGAGATAGGCCGGACTAAGCGAAAGCTTTTCGGCAAGCGTGTTAAGGGACAAGCCGGGATCGCTGTAGTGCTCCCGGATATAACTGACCGCCTCGCCGGCAATGCTGCGCGTCTCAACGGCACTCATCTCGGCGATCCGTTCCAGCGCCGCATAACAGCAGGCTTCGATCCAGCTCTGCAGCTTGCCGTAGCTGCGAAGTTGTCCGATCTTCCGGTATTCCTCAAGCAGCCCGGAATGCCGGGAGTCGGTCTGGATTGCGGCCGTGCGGTTCAGCTCATACGCCAGCTTGGATAAGGCAATTGAAGCCGGCTCCGCGCGGTAACTGCACGCGATCTCAAGCAGCCGCTCCACCGCTTGCGGGATGTGGCCTGCCTGGTCGGGCTGCCTGACCGCCTGCAGCACGGGTTCAAGCGCTTGTTCCGGCACCGGGCCGCTGTTCAAATGAATCGTATCGTCCGCAAAAACGATCGTCTGCTCTCTATGAAATTTAATATACTGCAGCCCGTCCAGCGCCTCATGGTATTTTTCCTTGAGCAGGCCAGGATCGTCTGCTGTTCCGCTGACTCCAAAAGCGAAGCGGCAGGAAGAGGCCGGCAAAGCTGCGGAAATCTCCGCCCATTTGCTCCGGAACAAGGCGTAATCGCCGAAGCTGCCGTTATGCTGCTCGCGCAAGATCAGGACTGCGGCCTCCTGATGCGGACGGAAGACTAGCACTTCAGCAAGGTCGGCAAATACGGTTTGAACCCGTCCGATAACTTCTTCGGCGGTTTCTTCGGCACCCCTTGTGCCGTCCGGTTCCAGCACATGCATGACGCCCACACAATAAGCCCCTTCGGAGGCTCCAATCCGCATCATAGGAGTTTCGGACCCGGACCGCTCCTCCGTACCTTGCGGCGACAGCAGCCAGCGCATCAGCGCGCTGTCGTCGCTTTCTTTTTTCAGCTGTTCCAGCCTGACGCCAATCGTCTCCAGCTCCACATTCACCGCCTCAAAATCACCGCTGCTCTTCAGCGCCGCTTCATTGCCCGACAAATGCGCGATACTGCCGAACAGGCGGCCGATCGGCTGGTAAATCCGCTGCGAAATCAGCTTGGCGCTTACCGCTGCGGCCGCAATGAGAGTCAGGCACAGCCCCACTATGACGTTACGGGCGTAGGAAATATCGCGGATGCTGTCTTTATAAGGCGTCTCCGACAGAAACCACAGTTTATCCGGTTCGGAGTAGATATAGGTAATCAGTTTCGGATCGCCTTCGCCTTTCCAGACAAAGGAGCCTTTTTTCTCCGCGGAGGCGGCTACTTTCTGCAGCATGCCGGGGTCGTAAGGAACGCTGGCTTGGGCGCTGTGCATGAGCACCTTGGCGGCTTCGTTAACAACGGCGTAACGCGCGGATTCGCCTTCTTTTTGCGAAAAAAGGTTGTTCTGGAGTTTGCTCAAATTTACGGTTAATGCTACAGCCCCGCGGTATTCACTGCTGGTAAACGCCCGGTCGTTGTAAAACACCGTCAGCAGCGTCTTGGGAGCGCCATTGTTCAAGGTCGCCTGCCACAGAAACGGGGATTCGATAATCCGGCTGCTCCGCATGCGCGAGAATAGCTCTTGCTTGGAAGCGGGACTAAGCGGCAGATTCTCAAAAATGGCCACAGGCTCGTCCACGCCGAAAATATAAGCATTTTCCATATAAGTGTTGACGACCAGTGCCCCGCGGATTTGGCTCAGCGCACTGTACAGCTGATCGCTCCAGGAGGTATCGCCGCTCATCATCAGCGCGTTGATGTTCGGGTTGGCGTAGAAGTCCATGGTATAGTTCTGGACGATTTCCTTGTAGTTGGTAAAAACGCTTTCAGCATTCAGCAGTACATTTTGGTTCGCCTTGTTCACGTTATCTATCGAGATATTCCGGTATAAGGAAAAAATCGCCACGGCCAGCACGAGGATGCAGCAGACGGAAATCATCGTCAGACTGAGGAAAAAGCGGGTGTATAGGTTCTTTTTCTTTCCCACTGTGTTCGCTCCTTTATGTTCAACCTATTACACACATTTTAGAGGGAGAAGCTGTTCTTGACAACCATGCAGCTTGGCGGTCTGAGCATAAAAGTATAAAAATGAAGAAAAAGAACATAAAAAGTGCAAGAAATTTGAATATGCATGAACTATAATTGGTGGTGCTTACATTCATACGCTGTTTAAGGAGGACTCTTGATTTGAGAACATTCCGCAATCCGATCCTGCCTGGTTTTTATCCCGACCCGTCGTGCATCCGTGTTGGAGAAGACTACTACCTCGTTACGTCCAGCTTTGAATTTTTCCCGGGCGTCCCGATTTTTCACAGCAAAGACCTGGTCAATTGGCGGCAGCTGGGCCATGTGCTGGACCGGCCTTCCCAGCTGAATCTGGATCACACCAACCCGTCCATGGGCATCTGGGCGCCGACTTTGCGTTATCATGACGGCGTTTTCTATATGATCACGACTTTTGTCGACAACGAGAAGCAGCAGCACAACTTCTATGTAACAGCTACCGATCCGGCCGGAGACTGGTCCGACCCCGTCTGGCTGGAGGATGCCCCGGGCATTGACCCATCGCTGTTTTTTGACGACGACGGCAAGGTGTATTATACCGGCAACCGCGTGCCCCCCGAAGGACAAGATTATCCGAAGCACATGGACATCTGGCTCCAGGAGATCGACTTGAAGCAGGGTAAACTGGTCGGGCCGAAGCACAGCATCTGGCAGGGTGCGCTTAAGGTGGCTCATGCGCAGGAAGGGCCCCATGTCTACAAAATCGGCGGCTGGTATTATGTGCTGATCGCCGAAGGCGGAACAGGGCATACGCATGCCATCACTATCGCCCGCAGCCGCAGCGTAACGGGACCTTATGAGGGCCATAAATCCAACCCGATTTTGACGCACCGGCACCTGGGCCGGAATTATCCGATCGTCAACGTCGGACACGGGGAACTGGTGGAGACCCAGCACGGCGACTGGTGGATGGTCTGCCTGGCCTCCCGGACCTGCGGCGGCTATTACCGCAACCTGGGGCGCGAGACCTTCCTGGTGCCGGTGGCCTGGGAGAACGAATGGCCGCTCGTCAATCCGGGCAAAGGCGTGGTGGAGCTGGAAGCGGCTGCACCGGACCTGCCGGAGACGAAATGGCCGGAGCGGCCCGTCCGCGATGACTTTAATGACGGCGAGCTCGCGCCGGTTTGGAACTTCCTGCGGACGCCGCGCGGCGAATTCTGGTCGCTCACGGAACGCCCCGGCTTCCTGCGCCTGCGGCTGAAGCCGGAGCAGATGGCGGAAATCGCGAACCCGTCTTTTGTCGCCAGACGCCAGCAGCACCTCAGCTTCCGCGCGGCGGCGGACATGGCCTTCCTCCCGGGCGCGGAGAATGAAACCGCAGGGCTTGTTTTGATGCAGAACGCGGACTACCACTTCCGGCTCGAACGGGGGATAGCGGAAGGACAGCAGGTGCTCCGGCTGATCGAGCGCCGCGGCGGCGTTGAACAGCAATTGGCTTCGATCCCTTATGCTGAAGACAAAATCCAATTCAAAGTGGAGGCGAGAGGGCAGGCCTACAGCTTTTACTACAGAGCTTCGGAAGCGGGCGGCTGGACGGCGCTGCATGAAGAGGCGGACGGCACACTGCTCAGCACCGACAAAGCCGGAGGTTTCACCGGCGCTTACATCGGTATGTATGCCAGCTCGCAGGGGGCATCCAGCTTTAGCGCAGCGGATTTTGACTGGTTCAGTTACGAAGAACTTCACTAAAAGGAGGATTTGTTTGTGAACGATCATGATCCTGTTAGCCATCCTATGACCAGCAATGCATCCGGCAGCGGTTATCCGCTGCCCGAGCTGCCGGACATTCCGGACCGGACGTTTTCGGTTGAGGAACCCGGAGCGGAGGAAGGCGCGCTCAGCCTGCGGACCGCTGCGATCCAGAACGCGCTGGATGCATGCGCCGCGGCCGGAGGCGGTACCGTGGTCATTCCTCCGGGAATCTGGCGAACCGGCCCCCTGAAGCTGCACAGCCGGATCAACCTGCATGCGGAGCAGGGAGCGCTGGTGCTGTTTGATCCCGAGCCTGCGCTGTATCCCTTGATTGAGTCCCATTATGAAGGGACCGCCGGCTGGCGCTGCCAGGCGCCGCTTGACGGGGAGGGACTTACCGACATCGCCATTACCGGCAAGGGGATTTTTGACGGCAGCGGTCAAGGCTGGCGGCCGGTGAAGCGGTTCAAAACGACGGAGAACCAGTGGAACCGGCTGCTCTCCTCCGGCGGAGCGGTTGAACCGGACGGAGAGATCTGGTGGCCTTCCCGTGAAGCAATGGAAGGCGAAGCGCTGTGCCGGAAGCTGGGAGAAGCAGGGGAAACCCGGATAGAAGCTTATCTGCCGGCCCGCCATTACCTGCGCCCGGCGCTGCTCAGCCTGCGCGGCTGCCGGCGGGTACTGCTGGAGGGCCCCACCTTCCAGAATTCGCCCGCATGGTGTCTTCATCCGAACGGCTGCGAACACGTTACCGTGCGGAACGTTCAGGTCCGCAACCCGTGGTATTCGCAAAACGGCGACGGGCTTGACCTGGAATCGTGTACGCATGCGCTGGTTGAGCGCTGCGGGTTCGACGTGGGCGATGACGCCATCTGCCTAAAATCGGGCAAAGACGAAGAAGGCCGCAGACGCGGCATGCCGTGCCGGTATGTGACGATCCGCGGCTGTACAGTTTATCATGGACATGGCGGGGTAGTCATCGGCAGCGAAATGTCCGGGGGCGTACACGCTGTGAGAGTCACGGACTGTACGTTCATCGGCACGGACATCGGCCTCCGCTTCAAAAGCGCCCGCGGCAGAGGCGGCGTGGTCGAGGATATCGAAATCGATAATATTCGCATGCAGGGCATCGTGCACGAAGCGGTGTCGTTCCATTTGTTTTATGCGGGAGTGGAAGGATCGGAAGGACATGAAGAGCAGCCGGTTCCGGTCAGCGAAGAGACGCCGGAATTCCGCAAAATCACCATCCGGAATGTGGTCTGTCAGGGAGCGAATACCGCGCTGCTCGTGAACGGGCTGCCGGAGCTGCCGGTGTCGGAGCTCACGATCCAGGACTTCGAAGCGGTGAGCGAACAAGGCATTATTCTCCGCTGCGGCCAAGATCTTACGCTGGACGGAATCCGCCTTCAGACCGCGGTCCAACCGGAGGTGACGGCCCGGCAGTGCAGCAATGTGACGCTGAGCCGCTCAGGGGATTTGACTGTCATCCAGACGTGAGAAGGCTGCCTCTGCCTCCGGGGCGGAGGCTTCCGCAACATCACGGGAGTCCGGGCGTACGGGGAAGCCGGCTGGCTCAAAGCCGCCCGGTTCGAAACCGCCCGGTTCACCCGCGCCGGACGGAGAAGCCGACCGGGCCGCTTTGCGGTATTGGAGCGGGGTGAGCCCGGTCATTTTTTTAAAGGTTTTATTAAAGTGGGACAGATGCTCGAACCCGACCGCGGAAGCGATCTCCTGGATTTTGGCGGAGGACTCGGCCAGCAGGCGCTGCGCCTCCCGCACCCGGATATGAAGGATGTATTCCCGGAAGTGAAAGCCCGTCAACCGGTGAAATACCCGGCTTAAATAAGAGGGGCTGATAAAAAACTGCTGGGCCGTCTTCTCCACCGTCAACGTGTCACGATAGTGAGTCCGGAGATAGGTCGCCACTTCGGTCACCAGACGATGGAGCGGCGGATTGGAATTTCCCGCCTGCGAGATGCTCTCCGACCGCTGCAGCAGGATCATCAGCTCGGTGAACAAGGCGACTACGCTTGCTTCATAAAAAGGTCTGCACAGCCGGCATTCTTCCACAATCCGCGACAGCAGCTGTTCTGCCTCATCCTGCTCGCGCAGGGTGAGACTGAACAAGCGGTACCTGCGGCCCTGGTGGAACCAGTTGGACGCATGCCGGAGCCGGGGCGGCAGCAGCTCCGGATCGTAATGAATCAGCATCCGCTCAAATTCGCCCATTTCGGAGCTTGCCGTGGAGTGGATTTCCCCGCGGGGAATCAGGATCAGCTCTCCTTTATGTACGGTAACTACCCGGTCATCCACGAAGTAGACGCGTTCCCCGTCCAGTAGGTAATAGAGTTCAATCCACTCATGGCTGTGCGGACGCGGCATGGCGGTCATTCCCTTGCGTTTCATGTGCTGAATGCTGAACCGTCCGTCTTCGATATGATATTTGGGATTAGGGCTGGTTACGCTGTTCATGGTTCTCCTCTTCTCTAACGCACAATTACAGTCATTATAGAATAAACAAAGTCCCTTATGAAAGGAGCCGCCTTAATGTTAATTACAGTCTCCAAGAAAGACGGCGAAGGTTTCGGCAGTCTGCAGGAAGCGCTAAACTCCATTCCGCCGGACTGCAAGTCAGCGGTCACCATCCGGATCAAACCCGGAATTTATGAGGAAAAAGTAACCGTTGCTCCGGATGCGCCCCCCATTTTGCTATTGGGCGAAGATGCGGACACGACCATCCTGACGTGGTCGGATAATGCCCATACGCTGGGGCCGGACGGCGAGCCGCTTGGCACATTCCGGTCCGGCACGCTGAATGTGCTGGCCGAAGGTTTTACCGCCGAAAATGTGACGATCCGGAACGCTTCGGGTCCGGGCACCGGGCAGGCGGTGGCGGCTTTTGTGGATGCGGGCCAAGCGGTCTTCCGCCGTGTCCGGCTGCTCGGCGATCAGGATACGCTTTATACCGGCAAGGGCAGACAATATTATAACGAATGTTACATTGAAGGCGATGTGGACTATATTTTTGGCGCTGCCACGGCGCTGTTCGACCGGTGCCATCTCCACAACAAACGCTCCAGAGGATACATCACGGCGGCTTCGACGCCGGACGGCGAACCGTTTGGCTATGTG
Organism: Paenibacillus nanchangensis; assembly: GCF_046543445.1. Classification (NCBI taxonomy): domain Bacteria; kingdom Bacillati; phylum Bacillota; class Bacilli; order Caryophanales; family Paenibacillaceae; genus Paenibacillus; species Paenibacillus nanchangensis. The sequence continues at coordinate 51,718 of NZ_JBHOFD010000035.1, read as the reverse complement.
TTTTTGGACTGCCGGATCACCGGCGGGGAAGGCGTAAGCGAAGTGTATCTCGGCCGGCCTTGGCGGCTGCACGCCCATGTCGCATTTATCCGTACCGAGATGGACGCTTCGGTTATCGGCGAGGGCTGGCACAACTGGGGGCAGCCGGACCGGGAGAAGACCAGCCGTTACGAAGAGTACGGAAGCAGCGGTCCTGGAGCAAATGCGGAGGCCAGAGTAGAGTGGTCGCGGCAGCTCACGCCGGAAGAAGCGGCTGGCTACAGAGTGATTACCGTGCTGGGCGGCTGGCATCCGGAGGGCTATTAGGCCGGACTGCCGGAGACGGAAGCGGAAGAGGAAGCCCGTAAGCTGTTCCGAAGAAGTTGATAAATAGACTGAATTATTGAATGACAGGAAAAGGAGATGTTACGAAGGCAATTTGGAGATGGAGGAGCGAATGCGTTTGCCTTTATTTTCGGAGTTCTCCCGCTAACCGGGTCTATCATTCAAGAACTCCGAAAATAACAGCAACCGGAAGTCCCAAATTCGCCGCAGTGGCAGCTCAGTTCCTCCTGCCCTTTTTCAATTCAGTCTATTTAGGAGAAGCTTCCTGAACAAGATCGGACAACACGATAGGAGGAGACAGACGATGCCTGCAACAAAAACCGAAACGGCAGCCTGGTCCCGCAAAACGGCGGAGACGATCCTGCGAGGATGCAACGAACGTGGAGAACATGATTTTATCCTGAAACGGTGGGCCTACGTTCCCGGCATGCTGCTAATGGCGATGCACCGGGCGGGGGTTCAGCTGGAAGAAGCGAAATACACGGATTATATGCGGCGGCATATGGATAGCTTTATTCAGCCGGACGGCTCGATCCGGACTTATGCGCTTGAAGAATACAACCTGGACCAGATTAACCAGGGCAAAAACTTGTTCCCGCTGATCCGGGAAACCGGAGAGACGCGTTATGCGGAAGCGGCACATCTGCTTGCGGCGCAGCTGATCGGTCATCCCCGCACCTCGGAGGGCGGTTTTTGGCATAAAAAAGTGTATCCGTTTCAAATGTGGCTGGACGGCTTGTATATGGCGTCGCCGTTTTTGGCGGAATACGGTGCGGTCTTCTCGCGACCTGAGCTGATTGACGAGGCGGCGCACCAGCTGCTGCTGGTTGAACGCAAAACGCGTGATCCGCGGACGGGCCTGCTGTACCATGGATGGGACGAATCCAAGGAACAGGAATGGGCCGATTCGCTCACCGGGCTGTCCTCCCATTTTTGGAGCCGGGCGATGGGCTGGTATGCGATGGCCGTGGTGGATTGTCTGGACCATTTCCCGGTCACCCATCCGCAGCGGGGAACGATTATCGGTATTTTTCAGCGGATGTGCGGCGCGCTGCTGGAGGTTCAGGACAAGGAAACCGGCTTGTGGTATCAGGTGCTGGACCAGGCGGGACGCAAAGGCAACTATCTGGAGGCTTCGGGCTCCTGCATGTTCGTTTACGCCATGGCCAAAGGGCTGAGACGGCGTTACCTGGAGCCTTCCTTCCGGGACGCCGTGTTCCAAGGCTATGAGGGCATCCTGAATCATCTGGTCAAAGAGGATGAGGAAGGGGTGCATCTGCACGGTATTTGCCACGGCGCCGGACTCAGCAAGGACCGCAACGGTTCTTATGATTATTACATTTCCGAAGAAGTTGTGGCAGACGCGCCGATGGGTGTGGCGCCGTTCCTGCTGGCTTCGCTTGAAATGGAGCAGTTGGGACAATGACGGACGGCCCGAACACCGGTGAGCCGCGTCCGTATGCTTTTAGAAGGTTAAGCTGGCTTACCAGCTTGGACTCTTTCGTGCGGAAAAAGGAACCCGGCGCGGTGAATTGTCCTTTGCGGCGGAGCTGGAGCCGAAGTTTCAGGTGACCCGCGCCAAAGCCGCCAAAGCGCTGTATTATATTTGGGTGCTTATCCATCCGGCCGGGATCGAAAACGATACGCTGTCCCGTTAAACGTTCACAGCCGATCCATTCAATCTTATGCCAACATAAAAGCCCGGTCATTGCGGAAAAACAATGACCGGGCTTAACGCTGTTGTTTGGTGAGCAAATTGTATTAGACTGGAATCGTTGAGTTACCGAGGGCTTTTAAAGAGAGGAATCGTCAGCTTTTAAGAAATAAGTTTTAGACAATTCCATTTAAAGAAGCAGCGGCAGACCAAGACTTGAAAAATAAAGTCATAGACTGGCGGTGTGGTCATTCGACTAACGATTCCCGTTAGCTCAACGACTTTTTCTTCAAAATTTCGATATACTCCATTTCTAAACCCGTTATTTTATTGATGACTTTCTCTTCTATCCCTTCAACCAACGCTTTCCGTGCAAACCGCAAACTATATTTGTCTGCAGTCAATGTTTGACGAAGACTATATTTGTCCTCGAATGATAAGTAATCATCTGCTATTGTGCCATCCAATAAAAATTCCATGTCATAGGTACCAATCAATGTATTAACATAATGTAATCGAAGCGAGCAGAAAATGGCGGCACCTTCACGGTCGTAATATTGCTTAAGGCTAATCGATACCACATCGATAATAATGAAATCCTCATCCAACTTGCCTAAGAACAGATCATGATATTCTCTCTTATCCTCATTTTTCCACTTTCGAAAAGCGTTCCAGAAACCTTCAATTGTTCTTTGAATTGCGTTATTTTCTTGCTCCCAACTAAGAAGAAGTCCATATTCCACCATAACACCACCAATTGGAGTATACATATTACTTTACACTAACGGTAACTATCCACAACACAGCTTTATTAAGCAAATCTGCCCGTTAGCTTAATGAAGCACCATTAGTCTAATGCTTTATTTTCTCAGTCTACAACTTTAATTTTTCTGTCAGCTGTTATCAAGCGGTGAGAATACAGCTTACAAGGATTCAGTTTAAGGAATCCTCTTCATAGGAGACCAGCAGTCCATGCTGACTCGCGGTCTGCAAATCTCGCCAGATCCGGTTCACGGCCGCATCCTCCCGGATGGCGCTCATTCCAAGATAGCCGAACAGGTCTGCGGCGCAGCCTGCCGCGATGCTGGCGGCTTGTTTGCTGAGCCTGCCGACCAGCTGCTGCGTGCTGTCCGGCAGGCTGCCGTCCTGTGCCAGCTCCTCCCAGGATGCCCGTGCGGCATCGTAGAATCGGCTGCGCGCCACTGCCAGACGCTCCTCCATCCGGGTGATCCGCTCTCGGACCCGAGTATACCGCCCCGGAGCGGCAGCTTCCCAGCCCGCTTGGTTCCGTTCGGCCAAAGCCGCCGCTTCCTCCAGAAAATGGCGGCCAAGCCCCAGCGTCATCGCCGCAAACGAAACTTCCGCAAACGGAAGAAACGGATACCGGTAGATGAGCTCTTCCTGATAGCCCGGCTGCTCCTCAAGCGAAAAGGTGTGGCTTGCCGGCACAAAGGCGTCCCGTACCCGGATCGTATGGGATTCCGTAGCTTTAAGGCCAAAAGCGTTCCAGTCCGGCACAATATCCACTTGGTCCGGCCGGAAAATAAAGGAGCGGATCGGGGATTGTTCATCCGCTTCGCCTGACGCTCCGGTTATCCGGCAGTTGGCGGTAAACAGGGTCGCGTAGGTCGAGCCGCTGCAGTATTTCCACTCGCCGCTAACGTAGTAGCCGCCATCGGCCGGTCTGGCGATCCCGGTCGGAGCGCCGCTTCCCGCCACAACGGCATTCGCAGGCGAGAACTGCTCGCGCGCCGTCTCCGTCTGCATATACGCTGTAAACATGCCGCCGCCCGAGCCGATGGTGACGAGCCAACCCAAATTACCGTCCAAGGCCGCTGCCTGTTCAAAGATTTCCAGCGCTTCCGGCAGCGGGGTCATCCGGCCGCCAAGCTCCTCCGGCACGAACAGCTTAAACCAGCCCTGCTCATAGATGTACTGCAGCAGCGCAGGGTCCGGCCGGCGGGATTGATCCATTTCCTTTGAGACGGTTTCGGGCATTTGTTCCGTAATCATAGCTTAGTCCTCCTTTGAGTGGTGGATGTGCTCATCCTTCGGGTACTGTGCCGCATCCTTCAGATACTGTGCTGCATGCTGCATCCTTCGCATACGGCAGGCCTCCGCTGCAGCGCGGAGACGAAACAGCCAAAGAGCTGACCTGGAGCCTCGCCGTCAGTATAAAATTGATGCAGACACAGTGGGAGCAGTGCACAGGGCAAACTCCGCATTAACCGTGCAAGGGCTAAAGAAAAGGCCCCGTTCATGCCGGGGCCGTACTGCGTTATTCACAAGCTACGCCGTCACCGTCGCGGTCCAGCTTGGGGGCGTATCCAGGTTCGCCTCTATACAGCGGGGCGGCGCCGGCATCCCGGGCGGCAGTACAATTTTTGTACGTTACGCTGGACTTCGGCTTGGACGTGGCCTTTGGCTTGGCGGTAGCTTTTGGCTTCGCTGTTGCTTTTGGCTTGGCAGTTGCTTTTGGTTTGGCGGTTGCTTTCGGTTTCGCTGTCGCCTTCGGTTTCGCTGTCGCAGCAGGTTTTGCCGTTGCCTTCGGCTTTGCCGCGGTTTTGGCTTCGGCGGCAGCGTAGTCTTCCAGGCTCCAAATGCCCAGCTTCTGCTTCTGGGCCTTCTTCTGGATTTCGCGGAATTCATCGACATACTTCACGTTGGGCTGATACACCACGACGCGGGCGTACCCTTTTTGCAGAAGCTGCTTGTTCAGCATCTGATCACCGATGTAGACATAAGCGAGCAGACGGCCGTATTTGTCGCGCTCCGCCACGTCGAATTCCAGCTTCACCGTTTGGCCTTTCAGCACCTTGGCGGTGTACTCGCTCGCTTCGGGACCGAAGGGCTGCACGGGTTTGCTCGGGTGTTTAGTCTCCGGCGTGTCGACCAGCAGCAGGCGCACCTTCTCTTTTGAACCGTCTGGAAGCTGAGCGGTAAACGTATCTCCGTCCGTTACGGACACGACTTTGGCTTCCAGGGTTTTTCCGGCGGCAACCGCTGCGCTTTTGACAGCCGACACGGTGCCAGCCGCGTGAAGCGGGGCGGGGAGGATCGGAGAGGCCAGCAGAGCGGCGCCGATCACCATACAAGTAATTCTTTTAAACATGCATCAGGACTCCTTCTAGGCTGTATAAACTATAACTTTTACCGGGCAGGGTTCGAAAACCCCAAAGCAGGGGTTGGCAGTAGTGAAATGTTTCGCCTACAGCAGCGCTGCACCAAGGGAAGAGCCGTACTCGGGACAAGTCATTTTCAATTCTAGCAGATGCGGCGGCGTTTTACTTCAATTTTAAGTATAAATTTTGGAAATTGCCATCGGAAAAGAAAATGCCGCTGCGGTGACTCACGGTTTAGCTTTTTTGAGACGTGCTCCAACTCCCGGTGCAGCAGGGAAGGGAGCTGGCAATCGCATGCCCATGTTGCCAATCCCTATCCCCAGCCAATTTCCAGCAGTGCGCACAGTCTATCCCCAGTCCAGCTCTCAGCACCGGCGCACAGCCTATCCGCAACCCTGCTCCCAGCAGCGGCGTTCAGTCTACCCCCAGCCCAGCTCCCGGCACCGGCGCACAGCCTGGGTCCGGGATTTTACCTGCAGCTTGCCGTAGATGCGGTTCAGATGGATTTTGACCGTGCCGACTGTGATGGACAGGGTGTCCGCTATTTCCTGGTTGGTCAGCCCCTGCATGACACAGTGCATAATTTCTGTTTCTTTGGGTGTAAGCCCGACAGCCAGTCCCCGAGAAGCAGCCGCTATACCCGGCGTTCCCCCAGACAGCACCCCGCTGCCGGTACCATTAGGGAGTACCCCGCTACCGGTACCAAGCACCTCTCTACCAGTACCATTAGGGAGTACCCCGCTACCGGTACCACGCACCCCATTACCGGAACCTCCAGAAAGCCCTCCAAAACCAGAACTTCCCCCGTGAAAAGCTCCCTGACCTGCCGCTTCCGCATCCAAACGTTCCTGCTCTTCAAGCAGACCAAGCAGCCGCCGCGCATAAGCAGCAATGGCTGTATCCTGCTCTCCGTCCGGCGTCCCAAACCGGCCCAGGTACAGCCGGAGAAGTCCTGAAATCTCCCCGCCCTCGTCCAAAAAGGTGCGGACATAGCCGTTCGGCGCGCCAAGCGCCAGCGCTTCGTCCAGCCTCCGGCAGGCTTCCTCCGGGCGGTCCGCCCGGTAATGCACCCAGGCTTGCAGCAGGACGGCTTCCACCCGGCCCGACAGCTCCCGCTCCCGGATGCTGAGCCGTTCCAGTTCCTCCAGCAGCTCCAGCGCCCGCCGGTCCCGGCCGCCCAGCGCAAGCAGCCGGGAGGCGGCCAGAAACGGGAGGAACTTGTCCAGTGTAGGCCGGCCTTCGTCCGGCAGGCCGATTCGGGCGAGCGTCAGCTCTGCCTGACGGGTGCGTCCTTCCCTAAGCTCGATGTAAGCTCTGAAGGCAAAAAGGTTACCCCGCCAGTGGGTTTCCTGCCAGCTCTCCACCGCATGCAGCGCTTCGTCCACATGCGCATGCGCAGCAGCGTACCGCCGCGCGGCCAGCCGGATTTTTGCCTGCATGAGTAGGCTTGGCACCAGCAGCCCGGCTGTGGCGCTCCGCCGCCCGCTTGCCTCCGCACGCTTCAGCAGGGCTTCCGCTTCCTCCAGCCGGTTCCATTCATAGTAGCCTTCGCCAAGCGACTGGATGACGTAGCTGTTCATCAGCGATTCGCGCCAGCCGTGCGCTTCCAGCACCTGCACAATGCCTTGCCCCACTTTGTCCGTATCTTCGTTCAGTACGCCTTTGAGGCCAAAGGCCGTCCGGCGGACGTAAGGTTCGGTGGTATTATAATTGAAGCCAAAAAACAGCGGAATTTCCGGCAAATCGGCGGCAAGCTGTTCCGTTTCCTTCAGCCAGTCCTTGTACCGTCCTGTATTGACCAGCATATTGCCTTTTACAAAAAACAGTGCGCTGCTCCAGCGCTTCCGTTCCTCGCCGGGCGCCATGTTATCCAGCTCTGCCTCGAACCGCTCCAAAACACGGGCGGCCGCATCCTGCTGTCCGGCAGCCGACAATGTGAAAGCGTACAGCAAAGCGAGCAGGTGCGGCAGCGGATGTTTCCCGTCCAGCGCGCCGGCGAGCCGAAGCAGCGTACCCGTCTCGCCCCGCGCAAGGAACGCCGGCAGATGCTCTATCAGCAGCCGCACCGCCAAATCATACTCTCCTGCTGCCAGGTAGTGTTCCGCCGCCTCGTCCGCAATCCCCCGCCCGGCAAGCGCTTTCCCCGCAATCCGCCGCAGCCGCCGGATTTCGTCCGGCCGGTCAAGCGCCGCTTGGACACGTAAAAAATCCAGGAATAAATGATGGTATCGAAACCATCCGCCTTCATCGCCTATGGGAATCAGAAACAAGTTCATCCGCCGCAGGACGTCCAGCATGCGGCCTCCGCCGCCGCGGCCGGTCAGTTGGTCGCACAGGTCCGCATCCATCCGGTTCAATACGCAGGTGTCCAGCATAAAGCGGCGCATCTCTTCAGACAGCCCGGCAAATACCTCGTTCAAAAGATAGTCGGCGATCCGGTGGCGGGCACCGCCAAATCCGCTGATGAGCCGCTCCGGATCGACGCCTCGCGCGAGTGTAAGCGCAGCAAGCTGCAGTCCGGCCGGCCAGCCTTCGGTAAGGCGGAACAGCTTGCCAATCTGCGTGCCGGTCAGGTCCGCTTCGGCCTGCTTATAGTAATCGGCCGCTTCTTCACGCGTGAAGAGCAGCGTCTCCGGCTCTACCAGCTGCAGCAGACCGCGAAGCTCCCATTTGACGGACGGCAGCGGAAGCTCCGACCGGCTCAGCAAAAAGAGATGCAGCCGGGGATCCGCATTTTCCACAAAATAAATAAACGGCTCGTAGACGGCGGGCTCCTGGATAAGGTGCATATCGTCAAGCACCAGCACCGTCTCTCCCGGAATCTGTGCCAGCTCAGTCAGAAGCACGTCGATCAGGGTATAAACCGAGCCGTGCGGAATATTGTGCAGCAGGGGTGACATTCGCCGCATCAGCCCCGGAAGGCGCGCTGCTTCCAGCGCGTAGAGGAGGTAACTCCAGAACCGGACCGGATCGTTATCCGGCTCGTCGAGCTGGACCCAGGCGGCATCCGGAACGCGGGAACGGGTCCACTGGGCAACCGCGGTCGTCTTGCCGAAGCCGGCGGGCCCTGTAATCACGGTCAGGCGGCATTTCCGCCCAAGGTCAAGCCTGCGCAGCAGCCGTTCCCGGGGCTGATCCTGCCCGGAGCGTAAGGGGACGCCTATTTTGGTGCGCAGTAAATGGGTGGCGGTCAAATTTCAGCACTCCTTTAAAGCGGACATAACACTGCAGAGTTTCCTGCCGCGTTTTTTTACTATTATAACTTATGTTGGGAATGGTTCGGCCCCTGAGCATGAAATCACTCTCTAAAATCTCCGCAATTTTAAATAATAAGGAACAAAAACTGCGATGCGTTTTTTACTGCTGATCGGATTTAGCCGCTGTATCCCCCGGGAAGACGCAAATTTGGCAGTCCGCAAACCGTTGTGCCTTCCTTGCGACCCATTACGCCCAGGGACCCGGGTGAGAAGACGGGGCATGGAGCGGTGTTTATGGATATTTTAGGTAAAAAAACTCAAAAAAGTAGGCGAATAGGCACGAAACACCCCAGGATCGTTAGATCAGTTAAGGAAATGGTAGGGCAAAAGGTCCCGAATCGGATCATCGAATTTCAAATTTGAAATATGGAAGAGAAAGGGACGGGTAGAGACGGATAGCAGTTCTTTTCATTTCTTTCCGGTTTTTTTGGGCGGCGTGTCCTAAATAAAAACTCTTTTTATGTAGAATATGCGCGTTGAAGACCAAGGAACTAATTTTTGCTATTCGACAAAAGCAGTGGTCCTTCGACAGGATTTCTTAGTTTCTGAACAGAGAATTTAGTTTAATATATTTTTGTGATTTTCAATTTTCCAGTATTTCTCATTGTTTATTGTAAATTTATAGCGAGGCCGGATGGGCGGCCGGCCGGTGAACCGGGAAACAATTCATCTACATAGAAGACCTGCCGTTCTAATACATATTACTTAACTTACCTATCTTACTTATTGCTCTTACTTATTGCTCTTACTTATTGCTCTTACTTATTGCTCTTACTTATTGCTTCTTAGCTTATTGCTTCTTAACTTATTGCTGCCGTAAAGTTATCGCGGCCCGTTTTTGGGATGACAGGCTTATGTTTTGCCCGTCAGTGTCCCGGTGACAGGCAGCATGCTCCGCGGCTGCGGATGGACTTACCGAAAGGCTTTGCTGCCCGAACCCCTTGGTCCGGGCTGCAGGGTGCATACATAAGGAGGACCCCGTGAGATTGTTATTGGTTGCCGGCGGTTACGGCGCTGTCGCAAGACGGCTGCTGGAGAAACCGTCCGTCTTTGTGAATGACGCCGAGCTGAATCTTGGCGAAGCAGCAGCATACATACAGCAGGCCTCTCCGGATGTGAACGCCGTACTGGTCACGGATGACGCGCTGTCCGTGTCGTCCGTCCAGGACAGGCGGGACATGGAGGCGCTTCTGCAGCTGACAACCGGGTTGGCTGCACCGGTTTCCGTTCTGGTCCTGACCCGGGATTCCTGGAAGAGAAAAGAATGGGAAGGGTTAACCGCCAGGTTCCCGCAACTGCGCATCGTGTTATGCGAATACATACGAATTTCCCCGGCCCAGCTGAACGCCGCGGTTCGCGGAGCGGATGCCCATCCGGCGGCAAGACCCGCGAACCGGGGGGTATCCCTGCCGGAGAATCCCGCACGGCCGGCAAGCCAGACGCCGCCTCATACCGGCGGTTCCGGGCGGGAGACCCGGGAGCCAAAGAAAAGCTCGTTCCTCGACCGCTTTCGTTCGAAGCCGAAGGAGCGCCAGGCGCCCGAGCCAACCGATCCGCTAACCCGGGAAATGAACCGGATCAGCCGGGGCATCAGCCGCGTCGTTGCTGTCACCGGGCACCGGGGCAGCGGGATGACGAGCACCGCGGTCAACGTGGCAAGCGAAGCCGGAAGGCGGGGGCTCAGTGCCCTGATTGTCGATCTCGACATTGATTACCGCAGCACGAATATGTATTTCAGCAGCTTCCATGAGCGCACCAAGCGGGATGAGGAAATTAACGCCTCGCTGATCCGCACGCTCGCCCGGCCTCAGGACTACGCGTCCACCGCTTTTTCGCTGAAAGAAAACGTATGGCTGACGGCGCTTGGCTACGGCTTTGAGGACCGCAGGCTGATCGGCCAGTTCGTCAACGAAGGTAAGCTGATCGGACTCTTGTCGCTGCTGCGAAACCGGTTTAACTTGATCATTCTTGATATTCCGCTGGATCTCTTGCGGGATTATCCGGAGATGATGATTCACATCGACTGCTTTGGACTGTGTGTCCCCAACGATCTGTATTCGGTCATCAGCACGCTGCGGAATGTCGAAAACAGTCTGGACCGGGAACGGGCGGCTTACTTGAACGCCAAGTCGAAGCTGATTGTCACGAAATACAACGACCGGTCCCGCTTCCAAGGCGAGGTGTTTACGCCGGATGCTGTCAGCCGGGTGCTGACATCGGGACTGCTCGACAGCTTTACCTATGAGATGAAAGTCGCGGGTCCGGTCGCGTACAGCAGCGATTTTGACTCGCAGATCGAGTCCGATGTGCCTCTTGTATACACCAGCGCGAACTACGAACGGGCCTATGGGAACATACTGCTTAGACTACTGGAGGGAACGGGTTAAATGGACTTGAGCAGCCTGAAAAATGCGTCTCCGAACAGACAATTGTTCAAACGGGGCGCGGCTTTGCTCTTTAGCTTGACGATCATCGTGGTGTCCTACTTCATGATCACCAAAGCAAGCGAGGATGCAAGCGATGTGGTGACGGTGCTGCGGGTGAAGCCCAGCGAAGGCATCCCCGCCTACGTCGAATTAAACGAAGACATGATCGAGAAATACAATCTCATCCGCAAGGAATTTACGGAAGATATGGTGCGCGCGGATGATTTGGAATACGTGAAGGGCAAACTGACGGCCAATTTTTTGCGTAAGGATACCGTGCTCTATAAAGACCAGCTGATTGACGAGAAACCGCAGCGCAACGAGTGGCTGTATCAGGTGGACGACAAAAACGAGGTGCTGACGCTCCCTTACAATTTCCTGGAAGTGGGCGGGGACATTCTGATGCCGGGCGACCGCGTCCGGATCCGGGTGTCGTACGAAGTGGAGGAAGCGCCGGCTGCTGCGGCCGGGGGCAATCCCAACGCGATTTACTCCCAGTCGGTTAACTCGGTCAAGAAGACAGAGGTGCTGTTCGACAGCATCATCGTCAAGGATATGCTGAACGCCAACAGCCATTCGATTTATGAAGTCTACAAAGAAGTTCAGAAGCTGGACGAGAACAAAAAGCAGGAAGTCATGAAAAGCAAGGAGTTCCTGAAGAGCATTCAGCCGAAGGCGCTGCTCCTGGAAGGAACCAGCGAACAGATCAACAACTTCGCCAAGTACAAGGGTCTGGACGGGAACTCGTTCCTGATCACCATCTTAAGCCGGAAGAGCAGCGATGTGATCGTCGATCAGCTTCCCACCTTGCAGAAAGAGGTAGAGTCGTGGATCGGAAACGAAGAATAGGGTTTGACAGTATTTTTCAAAAAATATCATCCAAGGATCTGGTCGGCGCGGAAATGCAGGAGAACGCCTTGATCTACAGTGTGGTGGGATTCGTCCCGGCCTGCGATTTCGTCGACAATGCGATGCTGATCAGCAACCTGGCGTACCTGATCGCCCAGAAAGGCCTGAACACCTGCGTGCTTGATCTGAAGGTGTTTTACCCGAACCTGTACCAGCATCTGGACGCGGCGCCGCCGAAGAAAGGCAGCGGGCTGATCAAGGTGCTCAAAAGCGACAAGGTCGATTTCCGGGATGAACTGATCGAGACGAAATACGAGCGGCTGTACCTGCTGTCTCCCAGCCCCCAGGATTTGATGGAGGAGTACTTCGATTTCGAATTTGAGCATCTGGAGCGCGTCATCGACACGCTGAAGACGATGTTTGATATCGTGCTGATCGACATTCCGAACAACCCGCCGCTGGAGTTCTGCCTGGGAGCGATGAAATACTGCCACATCGGATTTTTTACGGCGGCAGAGCGGATGGAAGCAACGGTCAACATGATGAAGCTGCTGGATTTTGCCCAGTCGGTCGGAATCAGCACCGCAAAGTTTATGAGTGTCGTGATGATGAACCTCCAGAACCTGGAGTTCGATTACAAGGTGATGCGGGAGATGGGCTTCCAGATTGCGGCGGCGCTCCCGCTGGTCAAAGAAGCTACCGTCCGCGCGCATGAAGGACAGCTGTACATTAAAGACAATCCAATCGTCAACAAACACTTCAAAAAAGACATTCAAAGACTGGCCGACCGCCTGGCGGACCAATAAGGGGTGAAGGAGCCTTGCTGACACGCGGCAAAATTAGCGATCTGCAGCAAAAGGTGCTGCACCAGGCCCAGCCAAAAGAGGACCTGGAGGATCTGGCCAGCAAATATACGACCATCAGCTTCGAAGAAGCCTTGGAACTGTGCCAAAAATATATAACCAAAATTACAACCCATGCCTACAGGCGTGAAACCGATCCGGCGCGCAAACGGGAAATGACGAAGGCGTTTATCAACGAATTTGTGGATTCCCAGATGCCGTCGGTCGAAGGATATCCCGAGCTGGTTCAGCTTAAGCTGGCGCTTACGAATGAGATTACCCACTACGGGCCGATCACGGAAGCGATGGAAGACCCGGCGATCGACGAAATCCGGGCGAACGGGCCTGATCAGATTTTTGTGGAAAGCGGAGGGCGGTCGCTGCCATGGGACCAGCATTTTGTCGACCGGGAGCATATGGAGCGGATTATCGCCAAGCTGATCGGGGTATCCAAAATGCGGCTTATCCCCAAAATCCCGATGGTCAACGCGCGGACGATCGAGGGGTTCCGGGTAAATGCGACACACGCCGAAATTTCGCCTTACGGGCAGCCGGCGTTTGTTATCCGGAAATTCAGCAAAAAAAGCATCAACCCGCGTATGCTGGTCGAAAATGAGTCGTTTTCCGCCAATATGTATAAGCTGCTTTCCCTGATTCCGAAGTCGGACCTGTCCTGGATTACAGTTGGGCCGACGGGGAGCGGAAAAACGACCCTGAACGAAATTCTCGTCAAGGAGATCAACCCGCTGCAGCGGATCATCACGATCGAGAACCCGTCGGAGATGCGGCTGATCCAGCGGGAGCACGGCAGCGAGCACGGACGGGTGCTGAACGACGTGCTGCAGTACGAATCGGTGCCGGACGATGACGATGCCAGCCCCGCGACGATGGAGAACCTGCTCATCAACGCGATGCGGCAGTCGCCGCACTGGATTGGTCCCGGCGAGCTGCGGACGCCCGGCGAATTCGCCACCGCGCTCAGGGCCGCGCAGACCGGCCATTACTTTTTTTCGACGCTGCATGCGGAAGGGGACAAGGAAGCGATCTACCGGTTCCTGACCGCCTATCTGATGGCTTCAAACGAGCCGGCCGAGCTGGCGCTGCGCAACATCTGCAGCGCGGTGAAGTTCGTCATCTTCCAGGAGAAGCTGGCAGACGGCACGCGGAAGGTGACGTCGATCTCGGAGATTCTCGGCTCCGACGGGCTGAATCCGCTGATCAACCAGATTTACCGGTTCGACTGCGACGATGTCATCGAAGAGCAGGTGAACGGCCGGAAGATGATCCGGATCGTCGGACGGCACAGGCGGGTCGGCAAGATCTCGGAGAAGGTGCAGCAGCTGATGCTGAAAGCCGGCATCAAACGCAGCCGGTTCGAGTTTTTTGCCACCGATCCTTCCGAGGACGAGACGGAGGTGTATGCTTTTGACGAATACGCCTTTCATCACTAGCCTGCTGCTTGGGCTTGCTGCATTTATCCTGTTTAACGCCGTATTCAGCGTCCGCTTCTTCCAGGGACTCGGCGGATACCTGCTCAGCCAGATTGATACGATCGCCGAGCATCTCGGCCGGTACAACACGAAGCGGTATGTCGACCGGATGAAGCGAGAGCGGCTTGTCCGCAGCAAAGAAAATATTTACGCCAAATACAACCGGCTTGTGGAAGGACTTATTCTGGATTTTAACATGCCGTTTACGCTGGAGAGCTTCACGTCCATGCTGTGCATCTGCTTCGCCATCGTCGCGCTAATCGTCATTTTGTTCTTGAAGAGCATCACGCTGTCGGTACTGATCACGATTTCGATTTTTATCGGCCTGATTACGTTTTTCGTGATGCAGTCCAGGGCAATCCAGGCGGAGCGGCTGGAGAACATTATGGACGCCGAAGACGTCATTTGCCCGCTCGCCCGCGACGGGGTGCTGGTGGCGATCAAACGGGTGATGGAGAACGACGAGTATATCAGCCCGAACCTGCGCCCGTATTTTCAGCAGTTCATCGATAACTGCGAAAACAACGGTTATTCCTTCAAGCAGGCGATCACGCTGCTGAACCGGCAGCTCGGTCCGAAGTTCGACAATTTCACGAAGAAAGCGATCGTGTTCGAATATAACGAACGGAAGGGCATGGCGGATATTTTTCTCGACATTGTCGATGAAAACGCGGTGCTGCGCGAGATCAACATGAAGAAGGAACGGATTTTCCGCAAAATGAACCGGGATTTCATGCTGAAAACGGCCATTATCATCCTGTTTTTCCTGTTCGCCCTGACGGTTAAGGATTTCCGGGAATTCATGCTCTACACTACCGCCGGCAAAATGATTAACACAGTGATGATCAGCGTCATCTGCCTGAGCTTCGCCAGAAGCCAGATGCTGCAGGGGAATGTGGGCGTCGGAGGCGACCGGAAATGATGATGATTTTTATTGCCAAACTGGCCGCCATGCTGTCGATCCTGTATCTGGTTAAGGTGCTGTTCTATCCGATGATGCGTTCAGCCAGCCGGAACCAGAAGAAACGGGCGCGGCAGTACATCAAGCAGCGCAACAGCGAAATCAACAGACAGAAGCTGCGGAGATTCAAGCAGAAGCTGGCCAGAAATTATGGCAAAGGTCTGCTCAGCACAACGGAACGGGCCCGGTTCAAAAAAATGATCGACCGGCTTGACCTTGACAAGACGCCGGAGGAGATCCGGATTGAGCAGGTGCTGTTCGTACTGGGAGCCGTTTTGCTGACGGCGTTGATGATGAAGGTCAACCCCGTCCTGGGATTTATTACAGCTATATTTATCCTGCTGGGCTGGCTGTATCCCGTTTCGGAGATTGAAAAAGAGATCGAGCGCAAAAACCGCAACATCGCCCTGGATTTTCCGGCTTTTTACAGCATGGTGTATTACCAGTACATCAAGTCCGTTAACATTCATCTGGCGGATGTGCTCCGGGATTATATTCCGAACGCCAACCCCGATATCGGGGAAGAGCTGGGCGTAATGCTGGACAACACGGAATACGGGGAAGAATTTGCGCTGAAACAGCTGAAGAAGCGGGTCCCGCTGCATTATGTCATTAAGTTTTGCGATGTGATGGAGACGCGGCTGAAGGGATACGACAACATCTCCCAGATGGCGTACCTGAAAAACGAGATGGACGGCTTCCGTGTCCGGGCGCTGGAAGATGAACTGGAGCGCAGAGAACGCAGCGGAGCACGGATTCAGCTCACCTTGATTATCGTTTTGGCTTTGTATATTTTCATTTATTATCTATTCACCATTTTGGGTTCCTTAAAAATGTTTCAATAAATGCGATCCGTACCGGGTCGGTTAGGGGAGGAAGCAACAATGAACAATCAGTCTAAAAGAGGTATGCAAGCCGTACCGGATACTGGGGAGAAGGCGGAAAAACGTTCGGGATGGAAAGCCCGGCTCATGGCGTTCTGGAAGGATGAGAGCGGTGCGATGGGGGTCAAACAAATTGCTGCTACCGTTGCGGTGATCGTTATCATCGGTGCGGTTGTGGTCATTGTAAACGACAATTTAAGCACTTGGATTAGCGACGTTTGGAAGCTGTTTATGGAGCAAATCGAAAAAATGACGACTTCAGGTTAAGCGGGGAGCGATGAGCCATGCGGGGTGTAGCCAAAGCGGTCGTTGCCGTCATTTTATCCTCAGCCGCGATTCTGGTGCTGCTTAATCTCGCGTTTTTCTTCCCTTGGTATATGACGCTGATCAACGAGACCTACAACGTGTCCCAGATTGTGGCGGGCGATAACTACATGAAGCAGATGCATTATGACGATGCAATGGAGCGGCTGAAAGAACGTCCGATCTTCCGGGATAAGCAGGACAAGATCAAAATTGAAATTATGAACGCGGATAACCGCGAGGCGGTGGGCAGCAACGATGAAACCGACTATTACAATGTCGATGAAAGCCAAAAGCCGTATCTTCAGCGGGGGGAGCCGCTTACCGTAAAAATTTCGGCCGTTTATCCTTTTACCGTCACGTTATGGGGCAAAAAGTTTGAACAGGAGCTCCCTGTTTCGTTTTCGATGTCCACGACCGGACTCAAGCATTACAAAGATCTGGACTACTACTCCAACGATTGGGATGACGGGTCATGAGAAGCATCGCGGCAGCTATACTTGCAGTGCTGTTGGCATCCATTCTGATTGAGCCGCTCGTAGAAATGGCCAACGTCTTCCGGGAGAAGCTGCAGCTTAACGCTGCGGTGACCAATGCCTGCCGCGCCGCCAAAGACCGGGCGCTGGAATACGAACAGCTGCGCGGACTGGATGCAAAAGTGAATCGGGAGCGCTTCAAGCGGTATTTTGCCGAAGCCTTTGGGGATGCGCTGAATTTAACGCAGAAAAGCGACACGGGCGATGAGGTGACCTTCACTTCAGATGACGGACAGTTCAACGATTTTACAGTGACCTTTGATTTTAGTGACGAGACGGATTCGGGTACGGAACAAGAAATTTCGACGGTGCAAGTCGAAGCGGAAGCGAACTACAAATACAAGACGAAATACCTGAAAATGGCCGAAGATGCCATAGCCGGGGACGATTACAAGCTTGTCAGCGAGCGGACGTACATTTTGTCCGTGAAGAACTGACCGAAAGGAGGGGCGGCTGTGGACTATATCATGGTCACCCTGCAGACGGAAAGCGGCCGGCAGACCGATTTGAAAGTGCCGGCGTTTGTACCCGTCGGCGATTTGCTGGGGATGCTGGGCGAAGCGCTTGGCATGAGCCCGGGGCCTGAAGCCAGGCTCCAGGCCGAGCCGCTGGGCCGGATTCTGAACAACGGCCGCACGCTGGAGGAACAAGGCGTGTGCCATGGGGCCCTGCTGACCGTCATTTGAGAAGGAGCGATACCATGAACGGCAATATGCAAAATGGCGGGTTAATCCACAGGGCCGGAACGTCGCTGCTCGTAACCGACCTCAGGCATTATTCGGGAACGCTGCTCATTCATAATGATACGAGTTTCGACACGTTCACGGACAGCCTGATGTGGTTTATGAGCGAAGACGGTCAGGGCACGCTTTACAGCGACCAGCGCGGCGGCAACCGGCTCTGCCGTTACCGGCCGGACAGCCGGAGGGAAGAAGTGCTGCTGGATAAACCCGTGATGCTGCCGACGCTTGCCGGCGGCCGGATCTACTACATAGACGAAACGGACCGCTGTCTATACGCCTGCGACCTGGGCGGCGGGGCGGACCGCCGGCTGTCCGACGAGCGCGTGTACTCGTTCCTGCCGATGGAGGATGGAACGGTGCTGTACTCGTCGGCGCAGGGCATCCGCCGGGCGGACGCCGGCTTCGGCAGGCCGGAGACGCTGGCCGAAGCGAGCGCAGGGGCGCTGATCCGGGCCGGCGGGCGGATCGCCTACGCGGACCGGGAGCGCGAGCTGGCGCTGACGCTGCTGGACCTGTCCGGCGGGCAGCCGGAGACGCTGGACGCTATCGCGGCATCGTCGATCAACACGGACGGCCGGTACCTGTACTGCGCCAACCGCCGCCACGGCTCCAGCCTGTACCGGGTGGACCCGTTAAGCGGCGCAAGCATCCGGATCAGCGGCGACAGCGCGGATTATCTGCATGTGCTCGAAGACGACATTTATTTCATCAGCAACCGGGAATGGTACCGGCTGCCGCTGTCGGGCGGCGAAGCGGAGCCGCTGATCAAACGGGGAGGAACAGGCCATGAATATGGAATTTAGCAGACAGCCGCGCTTCCTGCCGGAGATCCCGAAAGGCGAGGTGGAGGTGCCGAATCCGCCGATGCTGCAGGAGAAGCCGGAAATCTCCTGGTTCGGCCTGCTGCTGCCGCCGCTCGTGATGCTGGTCATCACCGTGCTGATCGCGATGACGTCGCAGTCGCTGTTCCTGCTCATTTCGGTGGCTACCACGATTATGACGCTGTTTGGTTCGCTGACCGGAGCGGTCACCCAAATCCGCAAGTACCGCCGGAAAAAGCGCGAACGCGAGGAGAAATATCTGCAGTTCATCACGGACACCCGAAGCGAGCTGGCGCTGGCCCGGGAGCAGCAGATCAGCGCGATGAACGAAATGAGCCCGGAACCGGCCGAATGTGTCCGGCGGATTATGGAACGGGACAGCCGGCTGTGGGAAAAGACGCCGGTACATAACGATTTTCTAGCGGTCCGTGTTGGCGTGGGCAGCGCTCCGCTGGAGATGGAGATCCGCTATACGAAGCAAGCGGTGATCCTGGAGACAGACCCGCTGCTGATGGAGCCCCAGCGGCTTGCGATGGATTTTGCCAAAGTCCCGGGCGTACCGCTTACTGTCAATCTGGTGGAAACCGAGATTTGCGGGATTGCCGGGGAGGACGACAAGACGGCCGAGCTCCTGAAGCTGATGCTGCTCCAGATCGTCACGCATCAGGGATACGACGATGTACGGATCGTGCTGCTGGCCGGGGATAAAGGGCTGGACCGCTGGAACTGGCTGAAGTTCCTGCCCCATGTGTGGGACGACGGGCTGAATGTGCGCTTCCTGCTCTGCGGCAAAGCGCTGGCCCATCAGGTGCTGTCGGAAATGTATACCGTGCTCAAGGACCGCGAGCTGCGTTCGAACGGGGGCGGCGTCCTGCCGCACTACCTGTTTATTGTGGAGGACCCGACACTGCTTGAGAACGAGCTGATCAGCAAATATCTGTATAACGGCAGCTCAAAGCTGGGGGTATCCAGCGTTTTTATCGCCCCGAACGCGGCTTATCTGCCAATGAACTGTAAAACTGTGATCACTCTGCAGGGCAAAAGCGGCGAGATGGCGAACCGCGTAACCGGCCTGAAGCTGGCATTTACGCCGGACCACGCGGAGCTGCGTGAGCTGGAGCTGGCCGCCCGCAAGCTGGCGCCGCTCCGGATCAAAAATTCCAGCGCGAGCTTTTCGCTTCCGTCCAGCATTTCGCTGCTGGAAATGCTGGAGGCGGAGAAGGTGTCGGATATTCATGTAATCGAGCACTGGACCCGCAACAAAACGTATATGGGTATGAGCGTGCCGATCGGCTCGCGGGCCGGCGGCGAAGCGCTGCACCTGGATATGCACGAGACGGGTTTTGGTCCGCACGGGCTTGTGGCAGGAACAACCGGCTCGGGGAAATCGGAGCTGCTGCAGAGCATCATCGTCTCGCAGGCGATCCACTATCATCCGCATGACATCGCGTTTGTGCTGATCGACTATAAGGGCGGCGGCATGGCGGATGTGTTCAAGGGGATGCCGCATCTCGTCGGGACCATTACGAACCTGGACGGGAACCAGACGACCCGGGCGCTGCTTTCAATCAAAAGCGAGCTGATGCGCAGGCAGCGTGTGTTCTCGGAATACGGGGTCAACAACATCGATAAATACCAGAAGCTGTATTACAGCCGGACGGACCGGCAGGGGATGCCGGCGATCCCGCATCTCATCATGATTGCGGATGAGTTCGCCGAGCTGAAGCAGGACCAGCCGGACTTCATGAAAGAGCTGGTCAGTACGGCCCGGGTCGGCCGAAGCCTGGGCGTGCACTTGATACTGGCGACCCAGAAACCGGCCGGCGTCGTTGACGACCAGATCTGGAGTAACTCGAAGTTCAAAATCTGTCTGAAGGTGCAGGATGAGGCGGACAGCCGGGATGTGATCAAACGTCCCGACGCAGCAATGATCAAGGAGCCGGGACGGGCTTATATTCAGGTCGGCAACGACGAAATTTTTGAGCTGTTCCAGTCGGCGTTCTCCGGGGCGGATTATGACCCAAAAGGCGAGCTGCAGAAGCTGGAGAACAAGGCAAAGCGGATTTACCGGGTGTCGGTGAGCGGAAGAAGCGAACAGATTTACCCGCTTGAGGAGGAAAAAATCGCCCGCCACGAGGTGCCGTCCCAACTGCTTGCGATGGTGGAACACATCACCCGGACCGCGGAGCAGTTTGGCATTCAGCCGGTGAAGGGCCCGTGGCTGCCGCCGCTGCCCGAGACGGTTTGGCTGGATTCGCTTACGCCGGAGGTTTATGCCGGCGGAGGAGTTTGGCCGCAGCGGAGCCAGCTGCTCAGCGTGCCGGTCGGCCTGATGGACGATCCGAGGGGGCAGCGGCAGGAAGCGCTGGAGATCGATTTTGCGTCGGAAGGGAACCTGTTCGTGTATGGAGCGCCCGGAACGGGCAAAACCGTGTTCCTCCGGACCCTGTGCATGTCGGCCGCGCTGAACTATTCGCCGGAAGATGTGAACCTGTATCTCATGGATTTTGGCGGAAGTTCACTCAAAACGCTGGAAAAGCTGCCGCATGTCGGCGGTGTCATGACACTGGAACAGGAAGAAAAAATCGATCAGTTCATGCGCTTTATCTTCCGCATTATGGAGGAGCGCCGCACGCTGTTTGAAGAGACGGGCAGCGAAGGATTTGCCGACTACCGCCGGAGCGGGCGCAAGCTGCCCGGGGTGGTGCTGGTGATCGACAACTATTTTGCGCTGTCGGAGACATACGAAGATATCGATACCCAGATGGTGGTCCTGGCCCGCGAGGGCTTCAAATACGGCATTTACCTGGTAGCAACCGCGACCAACAGCGCGCTGGTGCGCTACAAATTTTCGGTTAACTTCAAAATGGCCGTCAGCTTCCAGCTTACCGAAAAAAGCGAATACGACGGCATCGTCGGCCGGACGGAAGGACTGGAGCCGGCAAAGACGGCCGGCCGGGGACTGGTCCGGGGCAAACCGCCGCTTGAGTTCCAGGCGGCGCTGCCCGAATTCGAGGGAGCCGGGGCGGAAGCGATGCTGGCGCGGTTCGACGATCCAACGCTGCCGAAAGCGGTGCCGATCCCGCTGATGCCGGCGTCGATCGACCTGCGTGCTTTGAACGCAGGCGAGGAACGCCTCGCAATCGGCCTCGGCAGCAACGATTTGCAGCCGGTGGCGATTGATCTCCAGGCGACGCCGGTGCTGATGGTGGCCGGAGATGCCATGTCCGGCAAGAGCACGCTGCTCGTCTCCTGGATCTCGCTGCTCAGCGAGCGGCAGCCGGACGCTGAAGTATATGCGCTCGACTCCGCCGGAATGGGGCTGTACGAACTGATGCGCCGCCCGAACGTCAAGGATTTGGCTGCTATCGAGGACATGTTCGAATTTGTGGAGGAGTTCAAGGCGAAGCTGGACGCCCGGCGCAGCGAGCTGCTGGCCTGCCGGATGGCGGGCGGCGATCCGGCCGCGCTGGTCAAGAGCTGGAACCAGATTGTGTTCGTCATCGACAAGCTTGGCGAGCTGACCGGCAACGACATGTATTCGCTGCATGAGCTGCTGGAGCGGATCATCAAGCAGGAGCGGGGCATGAAGATTGCGGTGATTGCCGCCGACAATACGGCGGATCTCGCTTCCAACTGGGATATGCTCGGCAAGACGATCCGCGAGGAGCAGACCGGCGTGCTGCTCGGACGGATCAAGGAGCAGAATCTGTATTCGGTTTCCTTCCCGTACGGGACGCAGGAGCGGAATATGGAGCAGGGCGACGGCTATTTTATCGTCAAAAACAAATACACGCCTATGCGCTGCGGGGTGCTGAAGCAGCTTGAATTAGCGAATGCACGTTAAGCAGGAGTTTGAAATTCGAACCGGAGGTGAAGTCGATGTCTGTAAGTCCTGGTGAAATCCGGCGGTATGCTTCCCAGGTCCACGGCCTCGGACAGGAAGTGGCCAGAGTCTCCATTCAGCTGAATGCGGAATACAACCAGTCCTCGCAGTATTGGACCGGAACGGCAGCCAAGTCGTTCCAGAGCGCTTATCCGCCGCTGAATAACGATATCCGGACGCTTCAGAACAAAATCGCCCAGCTCCAGACCGGCATCGAACGGGTGGCAACCGACGTGCAGCGTGCAGAGCAGGAGCGGGCCGAAAAGAAACGGCTGGCGGAGGAAAAAGCACGCCGCGAACGCGAGCAGGAGCAACGCGAACAGCGCGATCGGGAAAGAGAGCAGCAGCGGCAGAACAGCCGCCGCTAGAACGGCTGCCGCTCCCACAGCCGACGCTAGCGCGACCGCCGCTCCCACGGCCGCTGGCATTCCTTACAATGCCTTGAAAGGAGGTGATACATAATGGCGGGAAACAATTTGACATTTAATCCGGATCAGGCGCTTAGCGTTGCCAAGTCCATCAGCACCAAGGCCAACAACGCGCAAACGCTGATCAACCAGCTGCAAAAAGAAATTCACTCGGTTAGCGGATGGTGGCAAGGCGAATCGCAAACGGCATTTGTTCAGCAATTCGACGGCCTCATGCCTAGCTTTAAAGAACTGGTAACTTGCGTAGAGAACATCAGCAAGAACCTGACGCAAATCGCGAACATCAAGCAGCAAGCGGAGCAGGAAATGGCCAGCAAGCTGCGCGGAAGATAAGCGCGGGAATGGTGCAGCAAGGCGGAGCGGCCGGAAGGCCGGATCCGCCCGCTGTGCCGTATCTTTTTTTGATAATGGAGAAACCGGGATGGTTCTACCCGAGAACGTTTGACTGTTTACTACATAGCAAGACAATTCCGGCGTCCTTTGGCGCGGGAGGTATTTACTGATTGTTGATTCAAATCTTGAATGCGGAGGGACCTGTACGTGGAGCTGACCGATAAAGAATATCTGATGCTGGCCTCGGTTGTCGGTGGAAACATCGCGGAAGACGCGGGCAAAGGCACATTGCAGGATTTAATCAGCCAGAGCGCGGTTAGTTCGGAGCACGGAACCGGGACCGGCACACAGGCTTCAATGCATGATGATATGGAAGAGCTGCTGAACAGCGGCAGACTGGGCGGCCTTGTTTTGACGGAGCGGCTTATGCTTCCTGAAGTAAGGGGCTATGCCTTTAGGGATGAAAAAGAGGATAACGTCATTATCTTTACATATACAGGGGAATCTTGGCTTGGAGGATTGCAGTCCATACTTGGAGGAGAAGGGAACCTTGTGCGGGAAGCCGCCGCGTTTCTTGGCCGCAGCCGGGGTGAAGGTGCTTGCTCCGTGACGGGAATTGGATTGGGTGGATCGCTCGCTTTATTTGCGGCGGCCCATACTGACGGCATAATGGGTGTGGTGTTCGATGCGCCGGGGGTTGCCAATCTGCTTGAACCGGAGCAGACCGGTCATCTGCTGATCAAAAACTATTTGGCTTACAACAGCCTGGTGTCAGCGATTGGCTGGCATACCGAAAAGGTGTTTTTCGCCAAACTGCCTGACGGGATGGGCAGCGAGCTGATTTTTGATACGGCGGGCCCGCAGCATTACCGGTTTGATGCCGAAGGGCGGATCGTGATCGGTGAAAAAGGCGAGGCTTACGATTTATTTTCCAAGCTGAACGTCCTGATGGAGGACGAAAACAGCCGGATGATGCAGGAGGTATCCGGTGCGTTTGCGGCTGCGGCCGGAGAGGAAGCAGACCTCGGCGACTGGATCTATACAATGTTTGCGCTGATCGAACAGCTGGAGACAGACCAGATCAGCGAGGCGCTGACCGACATCGCCGGAAGATACGACAGGCTGATCGACGAGCTGTGGGACCGCTGGCGGACCGAAATGAATGCCAGCGCCCGGAAGCTCGGCATCGACGAGTTGGGCGACGTGTTTTCCGCCCGGATCGAAGCGACGATGCTGGAGGGAGCGGGCATACTGGAGCAGATTTTTTATTACTCCGAGTCGTATTTGTCTATTCTGATTCTGTGCAGTCCCGAAAGCGACAAGCTGGCGGACCGGCTGGAGGAGGAGCTGAACCGGCTGACCGACGCGTTGACCGGAAGACTGGAACGGCTGGCCGGGCAGATGACCGATTATCTGGAGCCGCTGATCGAGCTGCAGCGCAAGTCGAGATTCCAGATGCCGCAGCTGCAGTTCCAGTTTGCGGAGGAATGACCTTCAGGTGGCGCGGCGGGCTTGACACCAGGTTACAAGGAGCGTGAAATCGAGAGTGAACATGACTTTGAAAAGGGCGGTGGGCATTCCAATGACGTTACTACTTTTGATGGGGCTGTTTGGCTGTGGAGGGGGATCCCGCGAAGAGAATGCGGAGAAGCGGATTCTGGAAGCGATGCAGGAGAAATACGGAAAAGAATTTGTACTCGACAGCATTGGCGGCAGCTGGGGGACGATGAACAACAATACGCTGAAGGCGGTCGTTCGCCCTGCGGATGACAACACCCTCAAGGTGCCGGTGGAAATCACAAAGGATCTTAAAGACGTGTACGACATGTACCTGAACCAGGCGGTGGCCCGGAACGAGCAGCCGAAGATTGAGGCGATAGCAAAGCAGTTTTGGCCTGACAGCAAAATCGTAATCTCCAACGACACGAAACTGATGTACCCCGAAGATAACAACACCAGCATGTCTTATAAGGAGTTTCTTGAGAAGAATCCGAACAATACGATGCTGATTATGCTATACCTCAATGGCGACCAATATGTGGGTGATAAAGGAACAATTGATGAAGAAAAAGAACTGAAAAATCAGCTGGCTTTTGCCAATCAAATTGCAGAACAAGGTTACGTCAGCACCCGCGTATCTTTTGTCTATGCCAAGCCTGAGATGTATAACCGGTTTGAGGAGGCTCTTCAGTCCAGCGAAACCGTTGATCGTTTTTTTGAAAAAGAACAGGAAAAAACCGGGGAGTCCTTCGATCTAACCAGGACGACCTTTAAAGTAGATAAAGACGGAAAGATTGTAGAAACCGAGGAGAAAATCAAGTCTTATTTTGAGCTCTGGAAAGAGGAGAGGGAGGAATACGCCAGTCAGAGAGGAGGGGCACGATGAGCAACAACGGCAACAACGATCTCACTGATGTGGAGTTAAAGCAGTTATCTCAGTTGGTGTATTTGGATATCGCTGAACATCAAGGGAAAATGCTTGAAATCAACAATCTGTATAAAGCAAACAAAGGAAAAATTACAGTCGGTGAGCTGGTTGAATATTATCAGTCACCCGAAGGCGACGAAATTCTCCGGAACCGCTATACCAAAGAGCTTAACGGTAAGCCTGAATATGACCAGTGGATGAGTTTGCTGGAGACAATGAATAAGCCGGAGTACCGGAATTGGGAGATTTCCAATGTAGTCTCGCATAACGGCAAAGAGGAGTCAGGGTTCGTAGCTTTTACGGTGGATACCAAGGATGGCAACAAAATTGCTGCTTTCCGGGGCAGTGAGCCGATGGAGAATTCCCTTTACCGGAATGACTGGAAAAATAATGCGACCACTTCCTATTCGCTGGAGGCCGTTCAGCAGGAGGAGGCAAGACGTTATATCAACAGCTTGAAGCTAAAAGAGGGCGAGCAGCTGTACCTTACGGGACACTCTTTGGGCGGAAACTTGGCATTATACTCTTCCTTCATTCTTCCAGAATCCATGCGCGATCAGCTTGTTTCGGCAACGACGTTCAACGCTCCGGGCTTTAACGCGAATGTGCTGAACCTGCACGAGGACGCCATTCAGGAAATGAACCGGAAGGGACAGTTAAGAGAGTTCCGAAACATTTACGATATCGTACCGGCCTTATTTAATAATCCTTCGGCAGGGATATATGTGGATTCGCTTTCGACGGGGGCGGTCAGCTTCGACCATCACTCTTTGTTTTCATTAAAAGTGGATGAAAAAGATGCCACTACGTTCCAACGTTCGGATGTACAGGTGTCGGGACCCGTACCCGACATTGTCCACAACATCACAGTGGGACTGGATGTCGTGCCCGCCGGAATCAAAATGATGATTGTGCAGGGTGTTTTTGCGCTGTGGGATACGGTAGAAAGCAACAGCTTGGTGGAGAACATTTTGCTTGCGGGTGTGATTGTGGCAGCCGGATTGTTTTTCCTGGGTCCGATTGGGCTGGGCATACTTGCGGTCAAAATCCTCGTGGGTACAATTGCGGCGGTCATCGGGCTGTACGTCATTGGTTTTATTATCAACAAGCTGATCCCCTGGATTGAGCAAGGGCTGCAGAACCTGGCGGAGCTGGTTGAGAATTTCTTCAAAGAAGCAGTCGAGGTGATTACCAACCTGGTCGTACAGGCCTGCAATCTGGCGAACCTGATCGGTGATCAGATCGTCGAGTTCACCCAGAAGGTCAAAGGCGCCGTTACCCAATTTTTCAAAGACCTGAAAGACGGATTCAACCGCTTCGTCGACGATACCATCCAATACGTCAAGGCGCAAACCGAAAAGCTCAAGAAGCTGAAGGACCAAGCGGTGCAGAAGCTGGGCGATATTTTCAACGCCGTAAAGGACACCTTCTCCCGGAAAAAGACCGAGGTCATCGAAAGCGTCCGTTCGTTCAAGGATTCCATTGTCGGCAATCTGAAGGCCAAGGTGAAACAAGTCGCCAAATTCGCAGCAGCAACGGCGACAGCCCTGCATCAGGCCAAAATCGCCGCCGACCTCAGCCGGCTGCAGGCGCTGCAGCAGAACCTGAGGCGCAAGCAGGAGGACATCGCCTCACTGGTCCGAAAGGCGGTCAATGCGGCTTCCAGTGTCGCATCGATGGTCGGGCGTTCTTATCCCGAGCCGTACGTACAGGCTCGATTGCGGGAACTGGAGCGGCTCGCCGAGGAAGTGCAGGCGCAGGAACGCAAGGTGTCGGAGAAGCTCGAGCAGCAGTCTAACGGCGTCAAGCATTCCGTGGACACCTACCGCAGCACGGAGTCCAAGCTGAAGGCAATGTCCCGCAGCGGAACTGCGTTCGCTTAGCTTTAGAGCGGACCTGCCGTATTTTTCAACAACTGTTCGGCCCCAACGCCGGAGACAGGCAAACCGCTTGTTTCCGGCTTCATAAAGTTTTTTATAGAAAAGAGAGGAGATTACATATGAAACGCTTCATGCAATCCTTCCTGGCGGTGGCCCTTTTGATGGTAACCGTATTCGCTTCAAGCGCCTCCGCCGCATTTTCTCTGCGGGTCGTAGTCGACGGTAAAGAAATTCTGTTCCCGGACGCGCAGCCGTTCATCGATTCCAAGCAGCGGGTGCAGCTGCCGATCCGTTTTGTCAGCGAGGCGCTGGGAGCCAAGGTGCTGTGGGATGCTTCCGCAAAAAAAGTTACGATTACGCTCGACGGTAAAACCATGGTTATCCGCATCGGCCAAAAAAGCTACCAGGTCAACGGCAAGACCAAGCAAATGGATACGGCGGCCATATACAAGCAGTACCGCACCTTTGTTCCGCTCCGTTTCATCTATGAAGGTCTCGGCGTGGATACCCGCTGGGAGGATGCGGTAAAGACGGTATACATAAACACCTCGACCGGAGGCAGTGCGCCAACCCCAACCCAAAAACCAACCCCGCAGAACACAACCGACCCGAAGACGGCGAATGTGCATGGGTTTAAGGTGAGTTATGTGGAGATGGCACCGAATGAGGAGCCAGGATATAGAACTAACTCTCAATTGACAGTATGGGAGAATGTTAATCCACAACAATATGAGTGGTTACTCGCCATTCAAGTGGATTTTGAGAGTATAGGGGCGGATCCGATCAAGGGAATGCAGGAGGCAGAAGCAATTTTACGGCAGCGAATAGAGGGTGAAATTGTAGATGATGTTATGAATTATGTAAAGAAGAAGACGAAACGGTCTCAAGGATTACCAGAAAAAGTTTTTGAATCAAAGGATTATGAGATTGTAGTTGCTTCCTCAACCTATGCTAACACTCAGATTGCTATATATAAAAAAGGAAATCTGTATAAAGGATAATATTAGGGAAGATTAGGAGCCTAAAAATAGTATGAATAAAGCGACTGTGCAAAAGAAAAGTGTATTAATAGCATTATTGGTCATACTGCTCTTCCAACTAAGTAGCGGTTTATCAAGTTCAGCTGGATCAGGGGCTAAATCCACAACTTCTTTTGTATCGCCTAAGACTCCAGAACAAGTACATGATTTTATAAACAGTGATATGAAGAAGTACTATGGAAAATCAGATTATTTTCCTGCGAGTACTGAGTATGGCCCTTTGAGAAAGGACTTATTGCAAAAGGCTCTTAACTCAAATGATAAAATCAGAAACTTTGAGATGGTTTATGGTTCAGATCATGGAAAACCGCTTCCATATAGTAAGCCACCTATGATGCTCCCATTCTCTGGATTTACTCTAAATGGTGATCCTGTTTCTGCAGAAGGTGTCCCTTGGTATGCTGGTTGGAGCGGGATACAAATTCAAAATATGAACATGATTCGCTATCCATGGAAAAACAGTAAAACTGGAATTAAAGAAAAAGGCACCTTTGATTTATTCACAGACACAACAGGTAACCCTTATCTCGCAAATGCAAATGGCACCTTTGAAGCACTGATTATCCAGGGATTAAATGAACGATATGCTGGTAGAAAGTATAGTGAATTCATTTACCATAACTTCAATGAGGAGTATAAAAATAGAGTTGTATATGAGCCTGGTTCCAGCCCGAAGTCAGGAAATCGCTGGATTGATTATGTTCATGTCATTCAACCCCCAACCTTCCTATCTTGGGGATCAGGCCGAATATACATTGATCATGGCAAAGACGGAGTCACTTATCTGGGCATACCAATCGCCCCTTTCATTACCCAAGTCGATGATTTGTCCGCTTACTTCAGGCAAATGCCGAGCGGGGGAGTTGAGGGAGAGTCTGTAGAGGTTACGGTCAATCTGATCTCGACTTTCAAGGAAGAGAAGGAGACAGATTTTGTCTGGGAGATAAGGGATTCTAACGGTAAAACGATCGCGGCTAACATTTCCGGGGCTGGTAAAACAACATACGGAAACCTTAAGTTGAAGCCTAATGAAAATACATTAATGCAGGCAAGATTCGTCATGCCGGATGGGGATGTACACTTAAGATTCAAGCTCAATACGAAGAATAATCCACAAGAGTCCAATTACGATAATAATACGCTAAATCTGACAATCAAACCGGTTAAACCTATGCCGGGGATTGTTGGGAGGTATGATTTGGACTACAACATTCTTTCGCGCGACTTCAAGCATGACATAGCTGGTGGGGCTGCTAACACTGCTACACTGCTGGAACCTGCCTCCAACTTTAAATGGGATGGAAATGCTACAGGAAAGTTAAATGTTACTAACACAAGCGATTTTTTAAACAAATTTAAAGTCGAAAGAAATGATCCAATCAATGCTCCAGGACTTAGTTTT
This sequence comes from Paenibacillus nanchangensis, assembly GCF_046543445.1. NCBI lineage: Bacteria > Bacillati > Bacillota > Bacilli > Caryophanales > Paenibacillaceae > Paenibacillus > Paenibacillus nanchangensis. The sequence goes on along the minus strand of NZ_JBHOFD010000035.1, from coordinate 22,109 downwards.
ACAAGAACACCTTATATCACTGCTACCATTAAACGGGAAGACTTTGGCGACGATCCGCTGAATAATAGATGGCTCGATATTGCATCAGCCGCTTCTCCACGGACCAAGTCAGGAAGTGTACCTTATAGTGGCCAAGTGAAGAGGGACTATATCATTTTTCAAAGAGAATGTGATAATAGTACACCTCAAAACTGTAAAACTAGAGAAATTCCAGGAACCGCTACCGCACCGTTTAGCTCCGGTCAGGACACCATCCAGTCCAAGGTATTCATTTACAACGGTAAGGAAAAAGTGATTCCGGACGCGGAGTTCAAAAACGAGATTAACAAAAACGAAGTAGATTCTCCAGTCAAAGAACTCTTTTGGCAAAACGAGGAGTACCCGTTTGATGTCATCCGCTGGATGGCGCGGCAGGATACAAACAACAAACTGTATGATTGGACCCAAGTGAACGGCCAGTATGAACGAACCTTCACTCAGCAGGCAAGCGGCAATCTTCTCTGGAAAAAACCGCTGGATATGACTCAAGCCTACAGACAAGGCCGGGAAGCCGCTAAAAAAACGACGAACAACAAGTCGAAATACAATCGTGCCGTGTTCGCGACAGACCGGCAGCTTCAGAACTACGACTATCCGATTAAATCGGGGTATTATTTTAACCCGACTGGGGAGTATACGTTTACGTTGAAGACCGTGATGTATAAGCCGACGGATGCCGATACCCAGGACCACAAAGATCTGGTCAACGCAGTCATCGATTCGTTCCGGTACGAGTCTAATCTGGTTTATATCAACAGCAAGCGGGAATCCGTCGACCTGCAAAATAACCCGCTGCCGCGTATAGGCAATATGATTATACCAAAACCGGCGGAGCTCAGCCGAAAAGAGCCAACGGGTGTGGACGGCAAAAAACTCCTCACCGTTCTGGACCGGGAAGCCGACGACTCCAGATATACGAAGAAGGTCGTTGAACTGTACCACAGTCCGGACCAGGAGAAATTGGACACCACTCATAAGTTCTGGAAGCTGGGCATGGAGGGGTATTCGGAGTCCAATTCGAAGAGCAGTTTCGACAAATACAAGTACCGTGAATTCGTAAAACCTGAACAGCACATGTACCAGATTACGGAGACCACGACCGTAACCATCCAGGTGAATCCGGAGAACCAGCCGGTATACACGGATGCACGTATGGCTGACGGTGCGTATTACGTCAAAGCCTGGATAAAAGACGTGGAACTGCCGGAGAGCAAACATGCTTTCAGCAAAGCAGGGAAGCTGGTGGGCATCAAGCCTTTGGACGAAATCAAAATTACCGTTCGCGGTTCCATGTATGATGATTTGAATAACTAAACTCCGGCCAACATCCTAAGTAGAATCAACAACAAGCAAAGCCGTCTTACCGATGATGGGTTAGCCCATTTAGGGAAAGACGGCTTTTTGCTTGAAAGGCATAATGTCTGTATCGGTAACTGCGCATAACATCGAAATAAGTCGAATTTTATATTTTCGATAGTTGAAAGGAGCACTACCATGAAAAGAAAATACGCCATCACCACAGCTATCGCACTCAGCCTGCTCACTGCCAGCCTCCCCGCATTAGCCGCCCGGCCGATTCAGGTGCAGGTGAACGGAACAAACATTGCATTTTCAGATGCAGAGCCCTATCTGGATGCTCAGCAGCGAGTTCAGCTGCCATTGCGTTTTGTTAGCGAGACCTTGGGTGCAAAAGTAGCCTGGAATGCGGCCAACAAACAAGCAACAATCACGCTTGGAAACAATACACTGGTCGTCCAAGCCGGAAGCAACACTTATAAAATAAACGGCAAGTCGAAGACATCCGATACTGCTGCAGTCTATCGAGACTCCCACACTTTTGTGCCGCTGAAGGTGGTAGCCGAAGGATTGGGAGTGGGATTGAATTGGGATCAAGCAACCGGCACGGTGTCCATCACAGCGAAGAATGTAACGACTCCCCCCGCTCCGACCCCCAAACCAGGTACATATGAAGCAGAGAATCCGAAGGAAGCGAATGTGCATGGGTTTAAGGTGAGGTATGTGGAGATGGCACCAAATGAACAACCTGGATATATAACAAGTTCTCAAATGACAGTGTGGGAGAATGTTAATCCAAAAAAAGATGAGAGCTTACTGCAAGTTACTATCATTTTTCAGAGAGTGGGGTCTGATCCTATAAAGGGTATGCAGGAAGCTGAAGTGATTTTGAGACAAAAAATTGAAGGAAATGTAGTTACAAAAGTAATGAGTTATGTAAGACAGAAAAAAAGACTAGCAGTTGAACTGCCATTTAAGGAATTCGAGTCAAAACATTACCTAATAACCGTCCTATCTCGTCCTGATGATGATATTGGAATAATAATTACAGCAAAATAGTAGCACAAGAATCACTCACATCCTGCGGATAACATCGAACAAATCGACTTCAATATCCTCAACAATTGAAAGGAGTACTACCATGAAAAAAAAGATTTGGGTCACCACAGCTATCGCGCTCAGCCTGCTCACCGCTAGTTTCCCCGCATTAGCCGCCCGGCCGATTCAAGTGCAAGTGAACGGAACAAACATTTCATTTTCAGATGCACAGCCCTATCTGGATGCTCAGCAGCGAGTGCAGTTGCCATTGCGTTTTGTCAGTGAGACCTTGGGTGCAAAAGTAGCCTGGAATGCAGCCAACAAACAAGCGACAATCACGCTTGGAAGCAATACACTGGTCGTCCAAGCCGGAAGCAAATCATATAAAGTAAACGGCAAGTCGAAGACATCCGATACTGCTGCAGTCTATCGGGACTCCCGTATTTTTGTGCCACTGAAGGTGGTAGCGGAAGGACTAGGCGTGGGACTGAACTGGGATCAAGCAACCGGCACGGTGTCCATCACAGCGAAGAATGTAACGATTAAACCTGCTCCGAGCCCCAAACCAGGTACTTATGAAGCGGAGAATCCGAAGGAAGCGAATGTGCATGGGTTTAAAGTGAGGTATGTGAAGATGGCGCCAAATGAACAACCTGGATATATAACGAATTCCCAAATGACAGTGTGGCAATATCCAGAGTCTCAGGACAAGGATCGCAAGCTATTTTCAATCATGGTTGTTTTTTTGCGTAATGGGTCAGATCCTATTAAAGGCATGCAGGAAGCCGATGCAGTTTTGAGACAAAAAGTCGAAGGCAAAGTAGTAGATGAAGTTATGAAGTATGTTAAAAGGAAAAGTCACATGGATATTGAACTGTCCAAAAAGAAGTTTGAATCAAAAGATTATTTGATTACAGTATCGTCTCGATACCATGCTGACATCGAAATTGCCCTATACCCCAAGTGATTAAATGCACCCGAATAAATTTTGGAAATATTAGCTGCACGAAAGGAGCAATCCCATGAAAAGAAAATACGCTATCACCACAGCTATCGCACTCAGCTTGCTCATCGCCGGCCTTCCCGTATCGGCAGCTAGGCCGATTCAAGTGCAGGTGAATGGAACAAACATTTCATTTTCAGATGCAGAGCCCTATCTGGATGCTCAGCAGCGAGTTCAGCTGCCGTTGCGTTTTGTCAGCGAGACCTTGGGTGCAAAAGTAGCCTGGAACGCTGCCAACAAACAAGCAACGATCACGCTTGGAAACAATACGCTGGTCGTCCAAGCCGGAAGCAAAACTTATAAAGTAAACGGCAAGTTGAAGACATCCGATACTGCTGCAGTCTATCGGGACTCCAGCACTTTTGTGCCACTGAAGGTGGTAGCCGAAGGATTGGGTGTTGGACTGAACTGGGATCAAGTAACCGGCACGGTGTCCATCACAGCGAACAATGTAACGATTAAACCCGCTCCGACCCCCAAACCAGGTACATATGAAGCAGAGAATCCGAAGGAAGCGAATGTGCATGGGTTTAAGGTGAGATATGTGGAGATGGCGCCGAATGAGGAGCCTGGATACGTGACTAACTCAAAACTAACAGTATGGGAAAATGTTGACCCTAAGAAATATCAATACTTGCTCGCAATTCAAATCATTTTCCAAGAGGTTGACTCGGATCCAATGAAGGGAATGCAGGAAGCTGAAGCAATTCTTAGCCAAAAGATTGAGAGCCAGGTAGTAGATAAGGTGATGAACTATGTAAAGCAGAAAACAAAGGTGTCTCACATTCTGAAAGAGAAATATTTTGTATCAAAGAAATATGAAATAAGAGTGTTGTCCCCTTCTCATGATGACATTGAAATTGCCCTATACCCCAAGTAATTATCATGTTATAAATGAAAACAACCAAACCATCCAAACAACCTCATCTCAAAGGAAGGAGCGCCATACGCCACTTTATTGCGCTCCTACTGCTGCGGCACAGCTGATCTGCTGATTAGGCAGATGGGCAGTGTAAGGTCCTTTTCCACAGATTCTACTGTATGCCGGGCCGATCGCGTTTTAGGTCTTACCATCATAGAGTAGATAGCAGGAAAACCGATGAAAGCAAAGCTGTATTTTGTCTTGCCCATGATAATATTTGGCGCCGTTGGCGTGTTTGCCAAGTTTATCGAGCTCAGCCCGGCCCAAATTGCGTTCTATATGTACCCTTAACCTCTAAAATAGCTCCGCGCGCTCATGGGGACATTTTAAGCCGGGATTTCGGCCCAAACCCATTAACCTTACAGGCCGTCCGTCTCCCCGTTGAACCTTGGCCCAAAACATACTATGATCTATCTATTGACCAAGGAAAGAGGGGAAGCGACATGGCTGGACCATGGACCGCCCGGGAGGTACCGGATCAGCGGGGCCGGACGGCTGTCATTACCGGCGCAAGCGGAGGACTCGGATACGAAACAGCGCTGGTGCTGGCGGAAAAAGGAGCCGAGGTGATCTTCGCCGTCCGCAGCGAAGCTAAGGGAAAGGACGCTATCCACCGATTAAAGGAACAGGTTCCCGGTGCCCGGGTCCGGCTGATCAGGCTGGATTTGAGCGACCTGTCCAGCGTGCGGAGCTTCGCGGAGGCTTACCGCCGCGATTATGGAACGCTGGATCTGCTGATTAACAACGCGGGCGTGATGATTCCGCCGTACCAGAAGACAACCGACGGCTTTGAGCTGCAGTTCGGCAGCAACCATCTGGGGCATTTTGCGCTGACCGGCCTGCTGCTGCCGCAGCTGCTGAACACGCCGAAATCAAGAGTGGTTACGTTGAGCAGTATTGCGCACCTTGGGGCGTCGATTGATTTCGATAACCTGGATGGGAGTAAAGGCTACAACCGCATCAAATTTTATGGCCAAAGCAAGCTGGCGAATCTCCTGTTCGCCAAGGAGCTGCAGCGTCGCCTGGCCGCCTCGGGCGCGGAGACAATCAGTATTGGCTGCCATCCGGGCGTGGCGAATACGAACCTATTTTCGCGCGGCTCGGGCAAACAGGCCGGCGTGCTGTCCAGGCTGCTGTGGACGCTGTTCAGCAGCCAGTCGGCGGCGATGGGCGCGCTGCCTACGCTGTACGCTGCCACTGCTCCCGGCCTGAAAGGCGGCGAATACATCGGGCCGGACGGCCGCGGCGGCCGCAAAGGTTATCCGCAGCTTGCCCGCACTGACAGCCGGGCGGAAGATGAACAGACCGCAAAACGGCTGTGGGACGTGTCCGAATCGCTAACCGGCGTAACCTACCCTCTGCCGACACCTTAGAACGGAGATGAAGAATGAAAAAGCTGAATTTTATGATGATTGCGGTTATGAATTTTCTCGCGGCCGCCGCGTTTGGTTATACGGTAACATTGTCCGAAAAAAGCAGCCACCAGTGGGGCTACGGCATCGTTGCTCTGCTGTTCGCTTTCAGCGGAATCGCCAATGTGGTTTTGCATAACAAAATGCGCTGGAACGACTCGGAGTAACACCACTTTGTCCCGGCTCCGTTCACCCGGAGCAAATGCAGCTGAAGGCGGGCGGGAGGAACGCTGCCCGGACTGCTTTGCCTGGTCTGGATGGCGTGGTCTAGATGGCCTGATTTGGATTTGCCTTGTCTGAATTGCCCGGGTCATCCTGCGGATTTGTCTGGTCTGGATGGTCTGGTCTGGATGGCCCGGTCTGGATTGCCTAGTCTGGATGGCCGAGGCCATCCTTCGTACACGCACATAGCACACCCACGAAGCACGGCACAGCGCGCACATAGCACGCACAACAGAAAGGGAAGACAGCCTATGCTTACTGAATTGACGCAGCTGTTCAAACAATATCTGGCGCTCTCCGAAGAGCGCCGTCCCGGCTTTATTGCGAGTCTGGGAGACGGCCGGGAGCAGGCTGAACTGGAACAGGTTTTTTCCGACACACCCGATCTGTTCCGGGCCATCTATACCTCCGTTTCTGGCACGGGGAGCGACGTGGAGGAAGCTCATCTGATCGAGTTTATTCCCGGCTACCGGCTGATTCATTTTGCTGAAATGAAGGAAGCGATGGAGGGGCTGAATGCTCTGTTGGCCGAAAAAAAACAGCAAACGGAAGGCTTGCTCCTGCCTCTGCTGACCCACTACGGCGGCGATTTTATCTGTTACCACCGGACCCCGGATGGCGCGGAGCGGATTTGCGACATGCTGCGTGATTATGGCGACTTGACCGTCATGTATAACTCTCCTGAGCTGTTTTTGGAAACGCTCTGTGAGTTCTATCGTCAGGGCGTATATTTTCTGGATGAGGAAGGGTATCTCGACTGCGACCTGATCCAGGAAGGAGAAGTGGGGGCGGAGCGCAATCCCGGCGCACCCTATTGGGCGGAATAGACTGCGGGCGAATGAGGCCGGAGACGAATGAGGCTAAAGGCGAATGAAAGCCGCAGGCGGAGACGAATGAAACGCAGGCGGAGACGAATGAAAACCGCAGGCGTAGTGAAAGCGCAGCAGACGGAGTAGGACGCGGGCAAAAGGAGTACACGCGGCAGATGAGATGACCGGAACCTTTCCGATCGGTTACTATGCGTAAACATCCCGTCGGCAAATGACCTTCAAAAGCATAGCAAATAACCGCAAAGCGCATAAAACGCGCTCTGCGGTTATTTTTTTCGGCTTGAGGCTATGAGACACGGGATCGCAGGAAGAGGGAATTAATCCCCGCCGCCCCCACCGCCGCCGTCTCCTCCTCCGCCGCCGCTGTCTCCGCTGGAACTCCCGCCGTCGAAGCCGCCGCCGTCGTAGCTGCTTCCTCCATGATGCCCGCCGTGGGACGAGCCGTCATTAGAGAACGAGCTGCCGCCGTGATGGCCATGGTCATGATGCCCGCGTCCGCCGTAGTTCCCGGAGCTGTGGCGGCTGTCCGAGCCGTCGTACAGATCCGGATTCGTAAACATCATGGAGGAGTAGTCCGAATTGCTGCTTCCCGTTCTTCTGCTGCGGGAACGATGATTTTTGCCTGATAGAGCCTGGATAATAACGATACCGAAGAAAACGACGATGACAAGAACAATGATCGTCCCCATGCTGAACACTCCTTTAAGAGAAAATGGGTGCTGTCCTGATTATACCATACCGCTCCCGGTTGCTGGATAGTCACCCAGGATATGGGCTGCTGTCTTGATAGTTGCATGGCTATAGGACTAAGCAAAAGCGTTCGGAGAAATATATTCGCCGCCGCCTGTCAATGACATTTTATAAGCGCTTACTAAAATGGTATGATAGAAACGGGAATTTTCATTAACTACTAGCGGGGTGGAATTATGGAATTTCGGTTGGAGAAGGATACGTTCGGCGAGCTAAAGGTGCCGGCGGACAAATACTGGGGCGCGCAGACACAGCGGAGCCTGCAGAATTTTAAGATTGGCGCGGAAAAAATGCCGCTTGAGCTGGTCCGGGCGCTCACCTTAATCAAACGCAGCGCGGCCAAAGTCAACGCGGCTCTCGGCAAGCTCGATCCGGACAAGGCGGATGCGATTGTCCGCGCGGCGGACGAGGTGCTGGAGGGCAAGTTCGAAGGCAACTTCCCACTTGCGGTCTGGCAGACCGGCAGCGGTACGCAGACGAACATGAACGTAAACGAAGTCATTGCCCGCCGCGCAGGAGAGCTGCTGCAGGAACGCGGCATCGACGCCCGGGTGCATCCGAACGACGATGTGAACAAATCGCAGAGCTCTAATGATACGTTCCCGGCCGCGATGCACATTTCCGCTTATTTGGCCGTTGAGGATAAGCTGCTGCCGGCGCTGGAAGTCCTGAAGAAGACGCTCGGTGACAAGGCGGAGCAGTACCGCTCCCTGATCAAAATCGGACGCACCCATCTGCAGGACGCGACGCCGATTACGCTGGGGCAGGAAATCAGCGCCTGGCACCGGATGCTGGAGAAAAGCGAAGCGTTCATCCGCGAGAGCTCGAAGTCGCTGCTTGAGCTTGCGCTTGGCGGCACCGCTGTAGGCACCGGCATCAACGCCCATCCCGAGTTCGGCGTACGCATCGCGGAGGAGATTGCGGCATCCGTCTCCCGGCCGTTTATTACGGCGGAGAACAAATTCCACGCCCTCACAAGCCATGACGAAATCGTGCATGTGCACGGCGCCATGAAGGCGCTTGCGGCGGATCTGATGAAGATCGCCAACGATGTCCGCTGGCTGGCCAGCGGTCCGCGCAGCGGCATCGGAGAGCTGACGATTCCGGAGAACGAGCCGGGCAGCTCGATTATGCCGGGCAAAGTCAATCCGACGCAAAGCGAAGCGATGACGATGGTTGTCTGCCAGATCCTCGGCAACGATGTGACCATCGGCATGGCGGCAAGCCAAGGTAATTTTCAGCTGAACGTGTTTAAACCTGTGATTATTTATAACTTTTTGCAATCGGTCACTCTGCTGGCCGACGCCATGCTCTCCTTCGAGGAGAACTGCGCCCGCGGCATTGAAGCGAATCCGAAGACGATTGAACGCAATCTGCATCACTCGCTGATGCTGGTGACCGCGCTGAATCCTCACATCGGGTACGAAAATGCCGCCCGGATCGCCAAGCTGGCCCACAAGGAAGGACTTACGCTCAAGGAAGCCGCGCTGCGGCTGGAGCTGCTGACGGAAGAAGAATTCGACCGGTATGTCCGGGCGGAAGACATGATTTAATAGTGGGTGGAAAAAGGTTGCCTGACCCGGCGGCCTGTGATACAATGAACGGCAATTGCACACGAACGGTTCTCTAGGGTTCCGCGGCCGATAAGCGGCCGGACTGGTCCGAGGGAGAACGCGCGGCTTATGACGGCCGCGGATACACGGAGGGACAAAAGCCCGGGAGGTTACGCCAATTTGGCGGAGCTTCCCGGGCTTTTTTTCTTTTGCCGAGCGGGGAGGCTGACGGCTTATTGTGCGGATTCTAAGTGTGCGTAAAAAATGTGAGGAGGCATAGCGGTGAATAAAAGCTGGATGAAAGTGTATGCGGCGGCGGTTTTTGAAGTGATGTGGGTCGCCGGGCTGAAGCATGCGGACAATGGATGGGAGTGGGCGCTTACGGTCATTGCTATCGTGATTAGTTTCTACGGGCTCATTACGGCAAGCGCGAAGCTGCCGGTGGGTACGGTATATGCCGTCTTTACGGGACTTGGAACGGCCGGTACAACGGTTGCGGAGATGCTGGTATTCGGGGAACCGTTTAAGCCTCTGAAGCTGATCCTTATCGCCGTGCTGCTCGGCGGCGTCGTCGGACTGAAGCTCATGACTGCGGAAGCGAAGGAGAGTGCGTAAATTATGGCATGGGTCTATTTGGTATTGGCCGGAGTCGGCGAGATGCTTGGCGTAGCGATGATGGGCCGGGTGCAGCGCAAGCGTGATATCACCTCGCTGCTGCTGCTGTTTTTGGCATTCGGCAGCAGCTTTCTCCTGCTGTCGCTGGCGATGGAGTCGCTGCCGATGGGGACCGCTTATGCGGTCTGGACAGGGATCGGCGCGGCGGGAGGCGCGGTGCTGGGAATGGTGCTGTTCGGCGAGTCGCGGGATTTGCGCCGGATTTTGTGCATTGCCGCGGTGCTGACGGCCGCGATCGGATTAAAGCTGACGGCGTGATGCCGCTGGACGCAGAGAGTAGAGCAGTAAGCGGGTAGTAACCTGCGAACCGGAAGATCTGGAGTAGGCAATAACCCGGTGAACCGTCAGATCCCTATCGAGCGGGCCCGGGCACCCCGGCGGCAGACAGAGCAGGAATAAACCCGGCGAGCGGACACAGGCGTGAACAGTGCATCTCCCCGTGTTAAAATGGAACCATCTTAGAGGAGGTGCTTAAGCTTGCTGCCAATCATTCAAGATGTACTGCAGGATATGAACCTGCAGCTGGACCGCATTGACCGGAGCGTTCGTCTGCTGGACGATGAACGACTGTGGACCAAGCCCGGGCCGGGCATGAACAGCATCGGGAATCTGTGTTTGCATCTGGCCGGCAACGAATACCAGAATTTCGTCACAGGCCTGGGCGGGAAGCCGCTTGTCCGCGAACGTTCGCAGGAGTTTGAGGCGGAGGGCGGATTGTCGGGCGAGGAGCTGGTGGCGAAGCTCCGGGCCGTACGGCTCGATTCCACCGCCGTGCTATCCTCGCTGACCGAACCGGATTTGGACCGCGACATCGTTGTCCCCTACGGCGAGGAGGATTGGAAGCGGATGAAGGGTGTGACTGAGGATGCGGGTGCGCCGCAGGAAACCAAAAACATCCGCCTTACGATCATCAAAGTCGCTACGCATTACGGATACCATGCCGGACAAATCGTCCTGCTCGCCAAGCTGCTGGACGGCACCGGAGCCAACCTGTCAGGCAGCTATCATTAAATTCTTTAAGTTCGGATTTTGGCGGACCGAATCCCACATACCGGGAGAGAATAATGAACGTTTTGTTGCAATTCGGACATTTGACGGCATATTTCTGGAAAAATCCGTTTTTTTCGCGTGTTAGCTGTTTCGGAAGCCCGATTCCTGTTTATGTAAATATACATTTCATAACAGGGGGAGACTAGTCCAATGAATAAAGCGATTGACGAGAGTACTGCAAGATCGGCACGGCAGGCGGTTCACCCGGGCGTGAAGCTGGCGGACGGTACGGTTCTGCCGGCGCTCGGTCAAGGCACCTGGGGCATGGGCGAAGAGACTTCCCGGCGGAAACAGGAAATCGCTTCGCTCCGTTACGGGGTGGAGCGCGGCATGAAGCTGATTGATACAGCGGAGATGTACGCGGAAGGACAGGCGGAAACTGTAGTTGGGGAAGCCATCAAGGGGATGCGCGACCAGGTCTTTCTGGTCTCCAAGGTCTATCCGCATAATGCCGGACAAGACCGGCTGCAGCAGAGCTGCGAAGAAAGCCTGAAGCGGCTGGGAACGGACCGGCTGGATCTGTATCTGCTGCACTGGAGAGGCAACGTTCCGCTTGCCGAAACGGTGGAAGGCATGGAGAATCTGGTCCGGCAGGGAAAAATCCTCCGCTGGGGCGTCTCCAACTTCGACACGGAAGACATGAAAGAGCTGTTTGATTGCGAAGGCGGCACCCGCTGCGCAACCAACCAGGTGCTCTATCACCTCGGCTCGCGCGGAATCGAGCATGATCTGCTCCCATGGATGCGCGGACAGGGGATGCCCGCGATGGCCTATTCGCCGCTCGCCCAAGCGGGAGCGCTCCGCAAGGGAATGACGGACAACCTGACGGTGCGTACGCTTGCCCGCAAATATGGCGCTACACCGCTGCAGATCCTGCTTGCCTGGGTCATCAAGGACGAATGCATGCTCGCCATTCCAAAGGCTTCTTCCACCGAACATGTGGCGGAGAACGCCGGAGCGTATGAAATCCAAATGAGCGAAGAAGACATCCAGACGCTGGACCGCGCTTTTCCGAAGCCTGCCTGGAAAGTACCGCTGGATGTAATCTAAAACTGCAAGGGACCCGGCCGGCAATATGCCAGCGGCCGGGTTTTTATCTGCTGAAGTCTGGAAGGAGTACCGCATGAACGAAACGAAACCGAAAGCGATCCTGTTCAAAAAGCTGGATGAGCAGGTGGTCGCCTATTTGCAGGAGCATTGTGAGCTTGTGTATTTGGAAGGACTAAACGAGGAGACCCGGCCGCGGTTCGAGGCGGAGCTGCCGGAAGCGGAAGGCATTTTGGGTTCGGGCCTCAAGGTGGACGCGGCTCTGCTGGACCGGGCCCCGCGCCTTCGGGCCGTCAGCAACTTTGGCGTTGGTTACGACAATCTGGACACCGCCGAGCTCAAGGCGCGAGGAATCGTCGCGACCAACACGCCGGAGGTGCTGAACGACTCGGTTGCCGATGCGGTGGTCGGTCTGATGCTGGCTGCGGCCCGGCGTATCCCCGAGCTCGACCGGTACGTCCGCGGAGGACATTGGACGGGTTCGGTCGGGGAACCGTATTACGGGACGGATGTCCATCATAAGACCGTAGGCATCATCGGCATGGGCGCGATCGGCGAACGGATCGCTCAGCGGGCCCGGTTCGGTTTTGATATGGAGGTGCTGTATCACAACCGGTCGCGTAAAGAAGAAGCCGAGCAACGGTATGGCGCCCGTTACTGTTCCATGGACGAGCTGCTGGCCGAATCGGATTTTGTATGCCTGATGACGCCCCTGACAGCCGAAACCAGGGGGATGATGGGCCGGGCCGAGTTCGCCAAGATGAAGCCGGGCGCCATCTTCATTAACGCTTCCCGCGGCGCTACCGTGGATGAGGAAGCGCTGCTGCATGCGCTGAAGTCGGGAATCATCGCGGCAGCGGGGCTGGATGTGTTTGAACGGGAACCGATTCCCGGGGACCATCCGCTGCTTGCGCTGGACAATGTGGTTGCGCTGCCGCATATCGGCTCGGCGACCCATGAGACACGGCTGAATATGGCCTGGCTGGCGGCGCGTAATCTGGTGGCCGTGCTGGAAGGCAAAGAGCCTCCGGCGAAAATCCGTTTCTAGGCGGATTTGGACGAGAGCCGGTCTAAAGAGCCGGCCTAATCGATACAAAGACTTTTTTTAATAGGAGCGAGGGTCTCGTATGAGGCTTTCGTTCTATTTTTATATTCAACCTGTTGGAGACGACGCAATCTTTGAGGATGTTTGAAACGATGCAGGCGAGGGTAAAATTGGTAAAAGTGTTTGGAATACGCTTTGTCCTTAAGCTGTGAATTCCTTGACCCGCCTGCTCTTAAATGTTGGCAACAAGGTTGCTGCCGTCAGCGTATTTTCAATTGATTGATGAAGAAAGCGCTTTGATTTAGGATGAACTCAAGGGGGAAGACACCCCTTCCGTAACGGACAAAAATCCCTATAAATCAAGGAGGCATGCAACATGGCCACAATGGAAACCAAGCCCGGCCAAGGCGGCGGGGTAAGGGTTAAAGTACAGCAGTTCGGCCGTCTTCTCAGCGGTATGGTGATGCCGAATATCGGCGCGTTTATCGCTTGGGGTCTCATAACAGCATTATTTATCGACACGGGCTGGTGGCCGAATGAAGACCTCAAAACACTGGTTGATCCGATGATCAAATTCCTGCTTCCGCTGCTGATCGCCTACACCGGCGGCACCATGGTTCACGGGAAACGGGGCGGTGTAATCGGCGCAGTTGCTGCCATCGGCGTTATTGTTGGTTCCACCATCCCGATGTTCCTCGGCGCGATGCTGGTTGGTCCGCTGGCCGGCTGGATCCTGAAGCAGTTTGACAAAGCGGTGGAAGGTAAAATCCGCGCCGGCTTTGAAATGCTGGTCAATAACTTCTCGCTTGGAATCATCGGCGGTGCATTGACCATTCTGTCTTACAAGGCCATCGGACCGCTGGTTCAAGGCTTGACGAACATTTTGTCTAGCGGCGTCCAGTTCCTGGTCGACCACTCGCTGCTTCCGCTGGTGAACATCATTATCGAGCCGGCAAAAGTCCTGTTCCTGAACAACGCAATTAACCACGGTATTTTGAGCCCGATCGCTTCGGCAGAATCGCTGGAGTTCGGCAAATCGATCCTGTACATGCTGGAGTCCAATCCGGGCCCGGGTCTCGGCGTCCTGCTGGCTTACTGGTTCTTCGGCCGCGGTTCCGCCAAATCTTCGGCGCCTGGCGCAGTAATCATTCACTTCCTGGGCGGGATTCATGAAATCTACTTCCCGTACATTTTGATGAATCCGCGTCTGATTCTTGCTGTAATCGGCGGCGGCGTAACTGGCACGTTTGTCTTCCAACTGCTTGGTGCGGGACTGACGGCTTCTCCGTCTCCGGGCAGCATCATCGCTTACATGGCCATGACGCCAAAAGGCGGATATATTCCGGTGCTTGCCGGTGTAATCGCTGCCACGCTGGTTTCGTTCCTGCTTGCTGCACTGCTGCTGAAGACGACCCGCCAAAAAGAGGAGGAAATGGACCTCGAAGCGGCTTCCGCTAAAGTCAGAGACATGAAGTCCGCAGGTGCTGCCGTTCAGCAGGCGCCTTCGACAGCAAATGTTGCGGCTAACGTACGCAGCAAAGGCGAAGTCCGCAAAATCGTGTTCGCCTGCGATGCAGGCATGGGCTCAAGCGCCATGGGCGCCTCGGTGCTGCGCAAGAAAATGCAGCAGGCAGGCGTAGATGTCACGGTGGTGAATTCCGCCGTCAGCGAAATTCCGGACGATGCGGATATCGTCGTGACGCAGAAGACGCTGACCGACCGCGCCGTTGCCAAAAATCCCAACGCGGAGCATATCTCCATCGACAATTTCCTGAAGAGCCCGAAATACGACGAGCTGGTTGAACGCCTGAAATAAGGCTCGTCCGGACTTGGGCCGCAGGCAATCCCATGCAACGCTGGCCGTATCCGGCCAGCGTTGTCGCCATTGGTAACAGAAGGAGGTTATGGATGAGCGCGAAACTGACCGTCAGGCAGCGGCAGATCCTGTCCCTGCTGATCGAGCGTTCCGGGGAGGTCACCGCCGCAGAGATTGCAGCGGACACGGAGGTGAGCGTCCGGACCGTCCACCGTGAGCTCGAGGGACTTGGCCCTGTGGTGGAAGCGGCAGGGGCAGTTCTCAGCAAAAAGTCGGGCAAAGGCATCCAGCTTGTCGCGGACGAAAAGGCGCTCACAGCGCTGCGCCAGCTGCTGGACAGCCGCCAAGCGGTGGAGTATTCCGCCGAGGACCGGAAAATGTACGCGCTCTGTATGCTTTTGGAGAGCGAAGAGCCGGTAAAGCTGTTTGCGTTGGCCCATTCCCTGAAAGTCACCGTGGCGACAGTCAGCAACGACCTTGATGAATTGGAGCCTTGGGTGCGTAAATTTGGCCTGCTTCTGATCCGCAGGCGCGGGTACGGCGTCGAAATTGCCGGTGCGGAAGCCGACAAAAGGCGGGCGGTCACCCGTTTGGCCGCGGAGCATCTGGACTTGTCCGACCTGGTCGGGCGGGTTCGGCCGCAAGGGGACAATCCGGCAGCAGCAGCGGTGCTGGCCGCAGCCGGCAAACATCACTTGCTGGATATCGAGAACACGCTTTGGGATATGAATTTGCTCTGGACGGCCGATCTGCCCGAAATCGCCTATATGGAGCTGCTGCTGGCGCTGTCGGTGACGGTCAGAAGGGTCGAGCTGGGCGCCGGGATCGGCAGCCCGTCCGATTGTGCTTATCCCGTTGCGTCCGATCACCGGAATATTGCGGGAGCCGAGCAGTTCGTGGAGCGGCTTGCCGGAGAGCTGGGCATTGATTTTCCCAGGGCGGAGATTTTGTACATCGCCGGGCTTTTTGACCGGATACAGGATTCCTTCTCATCGGAAAGTTTGGTGTACGGGGACATCGGGTTAATGGAGATCGTATACCGGCTGACCGAAAATGTGGTGAAACGGACGGGAATTCCATTTCAGAGCGACCGCCACCTGCGGGAAGGGCTGCTTGAGCATCTGGAGCCGGCGCTGCGGCGGATCCGCGAAGGCACACGGATCCGCAACCCGCTGCTCGTGCCGATCCGCCGGGATTATGCAGAACTGTTCCGGATTGTGCGGGAAGCGGTGGATGAACTTATGACGGAGACCGCAATCCCGGACGAAGAAATCGGATTTCTCGTCATGCATTTCGGCGCTTCCGCGGAACGCCTCAGCCAGCTCAACCGGCATGTGCGTGCCGTGCTTGTATGCGCAAGCGGTCTCAGCTCCTCGCGGCTGCTGGCGACCCGGCTGGCCAAGGAAATGCCGCAGATTGAGGTGATCGGCAATGCGTCATGGTACGAAGCAGCGCGTATGGCGGATACGGACTACGATCTGATTATCTCGACGATTGATCTGCCTTTGCCGGCAGAGAGCTACGTTAAAATCAGCCCGCTCCTGACCCCGGAGGAAAGCGGCAGGCTGCTGGGATTTATCCAGCGTATGACGCTGGAGGGGCATGAACCCGGCGCGGTATCCGACGAACAGGCCCACGCTCCCCCAGCCGGCGTTGCCGCCGGTAAAGAGGGGGCGCTGGAACGCCTGCGGAGCCACAAAGCGGTCCTTGATGAAATGGTTTTGTTAATTGACGGGTTCTGCTGCCACTCGCTGGACAACACAGGGATGGACTTATCCGGGACCCTGGCGGAAATGCTGGGCAGGGTGGAGGAAGGCAGCCTCGGCAATACGGAGCGGATCCGGGAGCTGCTGCTTGAGCGGGAACGGATGGCCAGTCAGGTCATTCCGGATACAAACCTGGCGCTGTTCCATACCCGGAGCAGCCAGGTTTACCGCTCGACACTGGCTTTGTACCGGCTGCGCGAGCCGGTGGTGCTTGAGGGGAATACGCCTGTAGGAGTGCTGCTGCTCATGCTGGCCCCGCGCAAGCTGTCCAAAGAGAGCCTGGAGGTGCTCAGCGAGATTAGCGCCCAGCTGCTGGACACGGAGCTGATCCGGCTGCTGGAGGAAGGAACCGAGCAGGAGATTCGGGGGTTTTGGTCCGCCGAGCTGCTCCGTTACTTCGAAAATAAATAAAAGAAAGCGGGAGAAAACGATGAGTGTACTGTCTGAAAATAAGATTGTGATGCATGCGGCGGCTGCGGATAAATATGAAGCGATTAAGCTGGCGGGCCGCCTGCTGGTGGACGCGGGCCATGCGGATGAGGAATACATCGCCAAAATGCTGGAACGCGAAGAGGTCGTATCAACCTATATGGGCGGAGGACTGGCGATCCCTCATGGGACAAAAGACGGCAAGCAGTATATCCGCTCGACGGGTCTGTCCGTGATCCGCTATCCCGACGGCGTTGATTTCGGCGGCGACGAGCCGGCGTTTATCGTGATCGGCATCGCTGCAGCGGGAGACAACCACATGGAAATTTTGACGAATGTGGCTATGATCTTCACGGAGGACGATGCGATTGAACGGGTGATGAACGCGGCCACACCGGCGGAGATTATCGCCATCTTCGAAGGGGGGATGGAAGGATGAAGGCAGTCCATTTTGGAGCGGGCAACATTGGCAGAGGGTTTATCGGACTGCTGCTTTCGCAGGCGGGATACGAAGTCTGTTTTGTGGATGTAAACGAAACGGTGGTCCAGGCGCTGAAAGACCGGGGAGAATATCCGGTGACCCTGGCAAGTGAAGGCCGGGAGACGGTAACCGTTACCGGCGTAATCGCACTAAACAGCGCGTCCGAACCTGCCGAGGTGTCGGCTCTCATTGCGTCCGCCGACATTGTAACGACAGCGGTAGGGGTATCGGTGCTGAAGGCCATCTCCGATCTGATTGCCGTCGGCATTGCGCTGAGAGCGGAGACGCCTGCGTCCGGTCCGCTACATGTGATCGCCTGCGAAAACGCCATCGGCGGCAGCGCCCAGCTCAAAGAGCTGGTGTACGCGAAGCTGAGCGGTGAAGCGCGGGCGTATGCCGACCAAAACGTGGCGTTCCCGAATGCCGCCGTGGACCGGATCGTGCCGCTGCAGAAGCATGACGATCCGCTGCAGGTGGTTGTCGAGCCTTTTTACGAGTGGGCGGTTGATGCCTCCGAGATGATTCCCGGCTATACGCCGATTGAAGGCGTGCACTACGTGGACCGGCTGGAGCCGTATATCGAGCGTAAACTGTTCACTGTTAATACAGGGCACTGCTCCGCCGCGTATCTCGGCTACCTCCGCGGCTATGAGACGATTCAGCAGGCGATGGCCGACGAAGGGCTGACGGCTCAGGTCCGTGAGGTGCTGGTGGAGACCGGCACGCTGCTGATCCGCAAGCACGGCTTCAATGAGCTGGAGCACGGCAGATACATCGACACCATCCTGGAGCGCTTCCGCAATCCGGCGTTGACTGATGAGGTGACCCGAGTTGGCCGCTCTCCGGTCCGCAAGCTGTCCCCTAACGACCGGCTGGTGGCGCCGGCGCGTGAAGCTCACGAACGGGGACTCGGCTATAATGCGCTGACCCGGTCTATGGCCGCGGCGCTGCTGTTCGACGTTGAGGGCGACCCGGAAGCTGCCGAGCTGCAGGCCTCCATCCGCGAAGCGGGCGTGGAAGCAGCATTAACCCGGGTAACCGGACTGCCGGTGGAACACGAGCTGCACCGGTCCGTGATGAACCATTATGTTACGCTGTCCGAAATGGCGAAACAATAAGCTTATATCTTGTAATAAAAAGAGGGTCTTTCCCGTGGATGGGAAAGGCCCTTAACTTTCTCAGCAGCGCATTGCCAGCTGCTCTAGCTGCGCTCCAATATTGTCTGCAGCGTTGTTTTGTCGAGGCCTTCGACGAGCTTGATCAGCAGCTCTTTGGCCGCCGCGTAATCGTCGGTGTGGATGATGGACGAAGCGGTGTGGATATACCGGGCGCAAATGCCGATTACGGCGGATGGCACGCCGATGCCGCTCAAGTGAACCTGTCCGGCGTCCGTTCCTCCCGCGGACACAAAATACTGGTACTTCACCTTATGGGTATCCGCCGTATCCTGCACATATTCGATCAGTCCCCGGTGCGTAATCATCGTCGGGTCAAAAATCCGCAGCAGCGCGCCTTCGCCCAACCGGCCAAAAGCATTCCGGTCGCCGGTCATATCGGCTGCGGCGCTGGCGTCCAGCCCAAAGAAAATATCAGGCTGCAGCAGGTTTGCAGCCGTTCTCGCGCCGCGCAGCCCCACTTCCTCTTGCACGGTCGCTCCCGTGAAGACGATATTCGGGTGCTTACGCCCGCTCAGCGCCTGCGCCAGTTCGATGGCCAGACCTACTCCGTACCGGTTGTCCCAAGCCTTGGCCATAATTTTTTTCGGATTGGCCAGCGGGGTGAACGGGCAGACCGGCAGCACCTGCTGGCCTGGACGGACGCCGAAGCTCTCCGCCTGTTCCCGGCTGTCGGCGCCAATGTCGATGTACATTTTGGCGATTTCGCCGGCTTTACCGCGTTCCTCTGGCGGTACCAGGTGCACCGGCGTGCTGCCGACCACACCCTCCAGGACGCCGTTTGGCGTAATAACCTGCACACGCTGCGAGGAAACGGCCGAAGCCAGCCAGCCGCCGAGCGGCTGGAAGCGCAGCATGCCGTTTTCGGTAATCTGTGTCACCATGAAGCCGACTTCGTCAAAATGCCCGGCGACCATAATCCGCGGGCCGGACTCGTCACCGCGCAGCACGCCAAACAAGCTGCCCAGGCGGTCGTGTACAAACTCCTGCGTATAAGGCTCCAGCGCCTGGCGGACATACGCGCGCAGCTCGCGTTCGAATCCCGGCGCAGCGGGAAATTCGGTCAGTGTTTTGAATAAGTCCATCGTTTCCTGATTCATCTGCTCTCGCTCCTTCAAGATGGGTTCATCTAGTCAGTATGATCTGTTTTTCCGGCATTGTCCATTCGCTGCGCGCTGTGTACGTCCAGACTGCCGGCTGAATAAGATGCAGCAGCGGCTCCGTTTGGAAACCAGGGGCCGGGGGAAAGGATGGGAGTGATGAACGGCGGGAAGGCAAAACGGAGACGGGTGTCTCCCTCAAAGCCGCGTCCGTCGCGAACGGCGCGGGTAATGGCGCTTACCACAGCGGAGGTCGGAGCGGGAGCGCTGGTTGGCCGGGAACCGGGGACAGGAGGGACAATATCCAGGCGCCGGGTTTGGCGGCGGATGGACAGAAGGCGCGAAGCGGTGCTGATTTTGGTGCTGTTTTTGCTGCTGGTGATCGCACTGCTGTATTTTTCCTAGAATCGCTTCGTCATAACGGGACGCCCGCCGGCTAACAATAAAGGAAACTTCAAGAATAGTGGAGGTGCCTTCATTGCCGGCAAAAACGAAACAGCGGGGAGCCAAGCTGCGGCTCGACTCCCTGACCCCGCAAGATTACAAACAAATCGCCAAACGGCATGAACCGTCCCGGCCCGCGTTCAAAAACTGTCTGCGAGCGTTTCTCGTCGGCGGGCTGATCTGTGTGCTTGGACAAGCGATCCAGGAGGCGTTCATGGCGATTTTCGGGATGACCTCCAGAGAAGCAAGCAGCCCCACCGTTGCCGTGCTGATCCTGTTATCCGTCATTTTGACCAGCCTTGGCGTCTACGACAAAATCGCCCAGTGGGCGGGAGCCGGTACAGCCGTCCCGGTGACCGGATTCGCCAACAGCATGGCCTCGGCGGCGCTGGAACACCGCGCGGAAGGGCTCGTGCTCGGTGTTGGAGCCAGCATGTTCAAACTTGCAGGTTCCGTTATTGTGTTTGGTACGGTAGCCGCATTTTTCGTCGGAATTGTTTACGCCATTCTCGGACTTGGAGGGGGACACTGACGATGGAACAGCTCGGCAGCCAGACCTGGAAGTTCACCCGTCAGCCCGTCATTCTAGGCGCGTCGGCCGTAGTGGGTCCCGAAGAGGGCGAAGGACCGCTGCACAGCGATTTCGATTATATTTTTGACAGCCTGGAGATGGGGGAGAAGACATGGGAGAAGGCGGAGCGCCTTTTGTTTGAAAAAGCATCCCGCCTTGCGCTAACCCATGCCGGCCTGCCGCAGGATAAACTGGAGTTTTTTGTCGGCGGGGACCTGATGAACCAGATCATCAGCAGCTCCTTTGCGGCACGGAAGCTTGGCGCGCCTTACCTCGGAGTGTTTGGCGCCTGCTCAACCTCGATGGAAAGCCTTGCGGTCGCTTCCCTGATTGTCGATTCCGGCGCCGGACGTTACGCGCTGGCCGGTACCTCCAGCCACAACTGTACGGTCGAAAAACAGTTCCGGTATCCGACCGAATACGGCTCGCAGAAGCCGCCGACCGCCCAGTACACGGTGACCGGTTCGGGCTGCGCCATTGTCGGCCTGCCCGAAGAAGGACAACCTTCCGGTCCCCGAGTCGTATCCGCCACCATTGGGCGGATCATGGATCTTGGACTGAAGGATCCGTTTAACATGGGGGCGGCGATGGCGCCGGCTGCGGCCGACACGATCACCGCACATTTTCGCGATACCGGACTTAGCCCCGGGCATTACGACCTTATCGTCACGGGCGATCTCGCATCCGTTGGTCTCCCGATTGCCAAGGAGCTGCTGCAGAAGGAAGGCATCCCCATGGAAGAGACCCAGTTTAAGGACTGCGGCCTGATGGTCTATGACCGGGACAAGCAGGCCTACGTCATCGCCGGAGGCAGCGGCTGCGGCTGCTCGGCGGTCGTCACTTACGGCCATCTGCTGAAGCGGCTGAAGCGGGGCGAGCTGAACCGGATCCTTGTCGTCGCTACCGGCGCGCTGCTGTCGCCGCTGTCGTATCAGCAGGGCGAAAGCATTCCCTGCGTCGCCCATGCGGTGGCGCTGGAGAGCGGGGGTGAACAAGCATGATCTATTTATGGGCGTTTCTGATCGGCGGCGCCATCTGTGTGCTCGGTCAGATTATGATGGACGTATTCAAGCTGACACCGGCGCATACGATGAGCACGCTGGTGGTGCTCGGAGCGTTAGCGGACGCATTCGGCATCTACGATCCGCTGGTCAAGTTCGCTGGCGCCGGCGCATCGGTGCCGATTACCAGCTTCGGCAACTCGCTGGTCCACGGCGCGCTGACGGAGTTGGAGCGGGATGGCTGGATCGGCGTCGTGACCGGTATTTTTGACATTACAAGCGCGGGGATTTCCTCGGCGATCGTCTTTTCGTTCCTGGCGGCGCTGCTGGTCCGTCCAAAAGGGTAACATCCGATATACTGCAAGGGGCTGTCCGACAGGGCCGCCCTTTTTTGCGTCCGCCTTTTTAGCCGCCAGAGAAAGTAGGGGGACAAGTGTACGGACA
>NZ_JBHOFD010000034.1:0-69572 GCF_046543445.1 Paenibacillus nanchangensis | reverse complement strand
CCAAATTCGCCGCAGTGCCAGCCCCGCCCCACCTGTACGTCTTTCGTTCAGTCTATATGCACTACCGTTGAACTTCGAAAATAACAGCGTTTCAAGATGTGGAGCTTCTTCATCTGAACGCTGTTTTTTTATGATTTTAAGGATTGACTTCCGCATTATCAGCAGAAATGATATCACCTATAAGCGGAATCTATTTGACCCCTTTCCGGGGATATGATAGGTTCAAGTAAGTAGTTCTTATTAATCGGATTAATTTTATCGGAATTACAAAAACGGCAAGGTAGGCGAGGTGTAAGCGTTGGAATTAAAAGTAAACAACAGCCCATTTACACAAGAACAGACCGAACTCCTTAACCGGCTGCTGCCCACGCTGACGGAAGGTCAGCGTATGTGGCTCGGCGGTTATTTGGCCGCGTTTGCATCCGTACAGCAAGGAACGGCTGGTAGCGGAGGTGTCACAGCGTCGCAGGAAACACCGGCGGCAGCGCATGTCACGCGTGAAGTGACAGTGCTCTACGGTTCACAGACCGGCAACAGCAGCAATCTGGCAAAGAAAACGGCAGGAAGACTTGAGCAGCAGGGCTTCCAAGTGAGCGTATCCTCCATGGCGGAATTTAAACCTAACGCGTTAAAGAAGGTCGAACAGCTGCTGATTATTGTCAGCACCCACGGTGAAGGCGAACCGCCGGATAACGCGATCGCTTTTTATGAATTTTTGCACGGGAAGCGCGCACCACAGCTTGCCGGGATGCGATATTCCGTCCTTGCCCTTGGAGATACCTCGTATGAGTATTTCTGCCAGACCGGCAAAGACCTGGACAAAAGATTGGAAGAACTCGGCGCCGTAAGGCTGACCCCGAGAGTGGACTGCGACGTCGATTTTGCCGATCCGGCTTCAGCCTGGATCGACAGCGTGGCGGCCGCTCTGCTCGGCTCTTCGTCCGCCGCATCCTCAGCAGCTGCAGTCCCCGGTACGGCAGTAGGACTCAGCGCAGCGGAGGAGCCTGAATTTTCGCGCTCCAATCCGTTTTCCGCCGAAGTCCTGGAGAACTTGAACCTGAATGGACGCGGTTCGGAGAAGGAGACCCGGCATCTAGAATTGTCGCTGGAAGGCTCGGGTCTCCGCTACGAACCGGGAGATAGCCTTGGCATCTACCCCGAGAACCATCCCCGGCTGGTGAGCGAGCTGATCGAGACGATGGGCTGGAACGGCGGAGAAGCGGTAACCGTCGGCAAAAACGGCGAGAAGCGCACCCTGGAAGAGGCGCTGCTGCGGCATTATGAAATCACCGTTCTGACCAAACCGGTTGTGGAGCAGCTGGCAAAGCTGTCCGGAAATGCCCGGCTGTCCGGTCTGCTGGAGCAGGGCCGGGAAGAGGAGCTGCGCGGTTATTTATCCGGCAGAGATCTGCTTGATCTCGTTCAGGATTATGAGCTGAAGGGCCTGCCGGCATCCGAATTTGTGCCGCTGCTGCGCAAAATCCCGCCCCGGCTGTACTCCATCGCCAGCAGTCCGTCCGCTTATCCCGATGAAGTTCATCTTACCGTCCGGACGGTCCGGTATGAGCACTGCGGGCGGGACCGGTACGGCGTCTGCTCGGTGCAGCTGGCCGAACGGGCGGAACCGGGAGCCAAGCTGCCGGTATTTGTACAGCATAACCCGAGCTTCAAGCTTCCTGAAAATCCCGATACGCCGATCATTATGATTGGACCGGGTACGGGCGCCGCTCCGTTCCGCGCGTTTTTGGGTGAACGCGAAGAGCAGGGGGCGAACGGACAAACCTGGCTGTTTTTTGGCGATCAGCGGTTTTCAACCGATTTCTTATATCAGACAGACTGGCAGCGCTGGCTGAAAGACGGCGTCCTGACCCGGATGGATGTCGCCTTTTCACGCGATACTGATAAAAAAGTGTATGTGCAGCACCGGATGCTCGAACGAAGCAAAGAGCTCTACGAATGGCTCCAGGCCGGAGCTGCCGTATATGTATGCGGTGATGAAAAGCATATGGCGCATGACGTGCATGTGGCGCTTGCAACCATCCTCGAGCAGGAAGGCGGCATGAGTCCCGAGCAGTCGGCGGAATATCTGCTGTCACTGCAGCAGCAAAAACGATACCAGCGGGATGTATACTGATTCCCCGGAGCTTTTAGGAGAGGAGATTAGCAAGATGGCACAATATCCAAAATACCCTCCGGTGGATGCGCCGCACAGCGATGTCGAGGACATCAAACGCCGCAGCAACTACCTCCGGGGAAGTTTGACCGAAACGCTGCAGGATCCAATTACCGGATCGATTCCGGAGGACGATAACCGGCTGATGAAGCATCACGGCAGCTACATGCAGGATGACCGCGATCTGCGGAACGAACGTGCGCGCCAGAAGCTCGAGCCGGCATACCAGTTCATGCTGCGCGTACGCGCGGCGGGCGGTGTGGTTACGCCTGAGCAGTGGCTGATGATGGACCGGATTGCCCACAAGTACGGCAACGGGTCAATCCGGCTGACGACACGGCAATCTTTTCAGCTGCACGGGGTACTCAAATGGAACCTGAAAAACACAATTAAGGAAGTCAACGATGCCCTGCTCAGCACGCTGGCGGCATGCGGCGACGTTAACCGCAACGTGATGTGCAACCCGAACCCGTATCAATCGGAGATCCATTCCGAGGTGTATGGCTGGGCGCGCAAACTTAGCGAACATCTGGATCCGCGCACAAGAGCGTACCATGAAATCTGGCTGGATGAAGAGAAAGTTGTGGACAGCCGCGGAGGCGTGGAAGAGGAGCCGATTTACGGACCGGTTTATCTGCCGCGGAAGTTTAAAATCGGTCTGGCAGTGCCTCCTTCAAACGATGTGGACGTTTTTTCACAAGACCTCGGTTTGATTGCGATTGTGGAAGAAGGCCGTTTGCTTGGATTTAATGTATCGGTGGGCGGCGGTATGGGAATGACCCACGGGGATGCCAAAACGTATCCTCAAGTAGGGAAAATCATCGGCTTCTGCACACCGGAACAGGTGATTGAAGTGGCGGAGAAGACGGTAACGATTCAGCGCGACTACGGCGATCGTGCGGTACGGAAGCACGCCCGCTTTAAATACACGATTGATGACCGCGGCGTGAACTGGTTTGTGGATGAATTGACCGAACGGCTCGGCTGGAAGATGCAGGAAGCCCGCCCGTTCCGCTTCGAGCATAACGGCGACCGGTACGGCTGGGTGCAGGGGCTTGGCGGGAAATGGCATTTTACCCTGTTCATCCAAAACGGGCGGATTAAGGATTATCCGGATTATCCGCTGATGACAGGACTCCGTGAAATTGCGCAGGTGCATAAAGGCGACTTCCGGTTAACCGCTAACCAAAATCTCATCATCGGCAATGTCAGCTCCCAATCGAAGCGCAAAATCGAACGTCTGATTGCGGAATACGGCCTCACGGACGGCCAGCGCTACTCGGCGCTTCGCCGCAATTCGATGGCCTGCGTAGCGCTGCCCACCTGCGGACTTGCGATGGCGGAATCCGAACGTTATCTGCCGGATTTGCTCGACCGCATCGAACCGATGCTGGAGGAAAACGGGCTGAAAGACGACGAGATCGTCATTCGTATGACAGGCTGCCCGAACGGCTGCGCCCGTCCGGCGCTGGCTGAGCTGTCTTTTATCGGCAAAGCGCCAGGAAAATACAATATGTACCTTGGCGGCAGCTTTACGGGCCACCGCCTGAACAAATTATACAAAGAAAACATCGGGGAAGCGGAAATTCTCGATACGCTGCAGCCGATTGTATCGCGGTATGCGCGTGAACGGGAAGAAGGCGAGCACTTCGGAGATTTTGTGATCCGTGCCGGATATGTTAACGAGGTGCTGGACGGCAGAGAATTTCATGCTTAAGCTAACTTTTCTAAATTTGCTGTAAAAAATGCGTTTCACTCCAGCTTTAAGCGGGTATTGACTATCAAGGTGGGAAGTGGAATTGTAATCAATCCTTTGTAGTCGGAAAGTCTGGTTGGTTTGGAGTTCCGAAAGGCAGTTGATTGTCCATGTACTATCGCAGAAGGAAACTGAAAACGATCTTGCGTCGTCTCGTTTCCGGTCAAGGACCCTAGCCGCAAATTGCTGGCTTAGCGCCTGAATGTCAGGCTTCACCATAACATTTCGCTTCTCACCGATGAAGACTCCGCGGAGGATCCGTGGAGTCTTCTTTGTGGAGAGCAGCTTGTTCCGGACTTTGTTCCGAGCTATAATGTACAAGTATACTTAACAGCATTCTGTAAATTTATCGCGAAAGAGAGCGGGAGAACAGTATGGGCCGTAAGTGGAATAATATTAAAGAGAAGAAAGCCTCTAAAGACGCCAACACAAGCCGGGTTTACGCCAAATTCGGCCGTGAAATCTATGTGGTTGCCAAGCAGGGCGAACCGGACCCGGAATCCAACCGGGCGCTTAAGGTCGTTTTGGAACGCGCCAAGACCTACAACGTACCGAAAGCGATCATTGACCGCGCTCTGGAGAAAGCCAGAGGCAACTCGGACGAAACGTACGACGAGCTGCGTTATGAAGGCTTTGGGCCAAACGGTGCAATGGTGATCGTAGATGCCTTGACGAACAACGTGAACCGGACTGCTTCTGAAGTGCGGGCGGCATTCAGCAAAAACGGAGGCAACCTGGGCGTCAGCGGCTCGGTCAGTTATATGTTCGACGCGACAGCCGTTATCGGACTCACGGGCAAAAGCGCCGATGAGGTGCTTGAAATCCTGATGGAAGCTGACGTGGATGCACGCGATATCCTGGAGGAAGAGGATGCGGTTATCATCTATGCCGAACCGGATCAATTCCATGCGGTTCAGGAAGCATTGAAGAACGCGGGTGTAAACGAGTTTACGGTAGCCGAGCTGTCGATGCTGGCGCAGAATTATGTTACGCTGCCGGAGGAATCGGCGGCACAGTTTGAGAAGCTGATTGACGTGCTGGAAGATCTGGAAGATGTGCAGCAGGTATATCATAACGTAGAGTGGGATTGATCCTGCGGTCGACGAAACGCCTTTGCCAAGAGCAGAGGCGTTTTTTTGTGCAGCGGCGGCAGGTTATCCCGGCAACCGATAGATTAGCACCAGAACAGGGGAGTACGGTTTTCTTCAGACAATGAGTCCATTCTATACTTGACAAAACGGATACAAACCTAAACATTCGTCCAAAATAGCAAATACTGGCGTTTAAGCCGGGAATAAAACGTTTATAACTAAGACAAGCAAAACCTACAACATGAGAGAGGTGAACAACATGGAAAAAGTTATTGTCAAGCTTTTGGTGCACGGTGTGATGATTACGGCAATGCTGATGCTTTTGTCCGATGCCGGTTTCGGCACAGCCCTTATGACGGCGCTGGGTATCGGGGTAGTGGCCTATCTGGTCGGCGATCTGCTGATCCTGCCGAGAACCAACAACGTCATCGCCACAGTCGCAGACGCCGTACTGGTTTTCATCATGCTGTGGGCTATTGCGGAAGGAACGGGCTGGACGCTGTCGTTCGGCGATATGTTGATTATCACGGCGCTTGCGGGTGTGTTCGAATACTTCTTCCACATCTGGCTACTGCGGGACCATGATCCGGTACGCAAGCAACGCGCATAACCTCAGATCTGGGCTGTCCCCGTGATCTGCAGTAAAAAAAGACTTTTATGGCTGGAGGCGGTTCCTGCGGGAACCGTCTTTTTCATTTGCCCAAAATCAAAGGCGCAGATGAAGGCTTTTCCCTCAATCGGGGTAATAGTAGGCATAGAGTCGACCATGTGAAGGGAGAGTCCGTTATGCAGACGATTTGGAAAGGGGCGGTCAGCTTTGGCCTCGTCCATGTTCCCGTAAAAATGTATTCGGCCACACGCGAAAACGACATTCCCATGCGGTTAATGCACCGGACGTACAAGGAACCAATCCGTTACATCCGGACATGTCCAAATTGCGAAGAGGAAGTGGAATGGAAAGACATTATCCGGGGATATGAATATGAAAAAGGGCAGTTTGTCACTTTTGACCAGGACGAACTGGAGGAATTGTCCGCGGAATCCTCCAGAGAGATCCGGATTGCCGAATTTGTCGCTTTGGAGGATATTGATCCCGTATATTATGACCGCACTTATTATTTAACACCCGATGAGACGGGCGAGCATGCTTACCGGCTGCTAACAGAGGCTCTCAGAGTGACGAACAAAGTCGGTATAGCCAACGTAACGATCCGCCAAAAAAGCAGGCTGGCCGCGGTTCGCGTAATTGATGGCGCATTAGCCCTTGCTACCATGCACTATAAAGACGAGGTTATAGAAGCCGCGGAGCTTCCGGAACCCCCGGCGCAGGGAAAGACGGAACGGAGGGAATTGGATCTTGCCACCGCGCTCATCGGCCAGTTAACCGGAAATTTTGATCCGGGAAAATATAAAGACGAGTACCGCGAGAGGCTGCTGCAGGCGATTGAAGACAAAAAAGAAGGCCAGCCGATTGAGGCGCCCGCCCCGGAACGGGTGACCAATGTGCTGGATTTGATGACCGCTTTGCAGGCCAGCCTGCAGCAGTTTCATCCGTCCAGTCCGAAGGACAAAGGCTCTGCCGGAGCTGCTAGGGACAAAGACCGGCCGCAGCGCGGGACAAAACGGACCGGCGCGTAAAGAGAAGAGGAGGGAGCAGATATGACGGACCGGAGACGAATCAATGTGCATACGACACCAAACCCGGACGGCGGATGGGATAACCAGCAAAGCGGGCGCAAGCTCAGCCATCACCGGACGAAAGAGGAGGCGGAGCAAGCGGCAAAACAAGAAGCCAAGCAGGCGCACACGGAATTGAAAATTCATAACAAGGACGGAAAAATATCGGAGTCCATCAGTTATGGCAACGATCCGTTTCCGCCGCGCGGATGAAGGAAAGCCGGGGCTTCCGCAGCGTCCTTCCGCTGTGAAAAACTGAGGTAACCAGGAAACAAGGAAACAAGGTAACAAGGAAACCGCAGAAACCCATGACCAGAACGTCATGTTTTGCGGTTTCTTTTATTTTCATTCGCTTCTGCTGCCGGAAGTAGGGTATAGTAAAGAAAGTTGGGAATTTATATCAGGAGGCTGCAGCCATGTCACAGGAAATCTGGATTAACCTGCCGGTTAAAGATGTTGAGAAATCAACGGCCTTTTTTAATGAGATTGGGTTCCATGCGGTGAATGCTGGTCAGGAAAGAGCCAAGCTCGACATAGGCCATACAACGATTTTGTTGTTCCCTGAAGCAGCCTTTGAGAACTTTACAGGTGCTACAACCGCCGATACCACCCGCAGTGCAGAAGTGATCTTTTCCATTGGAGCTGACAGCAGGGAAGCTGTAGATACTTTTATTCAAAAAGTTGAGGCTGCCGGAGGAAGTATTTTTGGCAGACCAAACGAAATCGACGGCTGGATGTATGGCGCCGGATTTGCCGATCTGGACGGCCACCGTTGGAATCTGCTGTACATGGACGAAAGCAAAATGCCGAAACGTGAATAGGAGAGATGCCGGTCATCAGCTTGAGGTTACCGGCGTTTTTATTAACTCTTATCGGTCATTCTCAAATCTATCCGGAATCTGATGTTTTTTGGCCGCCTGCGTAAAAGTGTACCGCCCGTCCAGGGCTGTGTACGCTTTTTTTGGCGCGGAAAACGCTGCAGCTTAATGGACGGTTGACAACCCGTTTGCACCAAGGGTAGGCTAAATTTGATTGTCCGGCAAGAAACGGGGGAAGACAATGCGCAGGGTAAACGTGCTGGTAGCCGATGATGACCGGGAGATCCGGGAGCTCATCAAAACCTATCTGGAGAGGGAACAATACGAAGTAAACACCGCGGCAGACGGCACGGAGGCTCTGGCAAGGTTTAATGCGGGGCGGTATGATCTCGCCCTGCTGGATGTGATGATGCCGGGGATAGACGGCCTGGAGCTGTGCAGGCAAATCCGGAGCCGCTCTAATATCCCGATCGTGATGCTGACTGCAAAAGACGAGGAGACCGATAAAATCATCGGCCTTGGAATTGGAGCAGACGACTATATTACGAAGCCTTTTAGTATTCATGAGGTGGTTGCGCGGGTCAGATCGCTTATGCGGCGGTATCTGGTACTCGGCGCAAGCGGCACGGCAGATGACGGCGATCCGGTGCTGCGCTATAAAGGGCTGCGAATCGATGCCAAAACCTATACGGCGACCGTTCGCGGAGACACGGTGGCACTAACAGCCAAGGAGTTTGAATTGCTACAGTTTCTGGCCTCCCATCCGGAGCAGGTATTTACCAAAATTCAGCTGTTCCGGCAGCTGTGGGACAACGGCTACATCGAAGACGACAATACGGTGATGGTCCATATCCGCAAGCTGCGCGTAAAAATTGAGGAAGATCCATCCAACCCCAAGTGGATCCGGACCGTGTGGGGAATCGGCTATAAATTCACGGGGGAACCCGATGAGGAGTAAAAAAGCAGGTATCGCTGCGCTGCAAATAACCGCTGTTGTGGTGCTGGCTGTCCTCGAAATGTTACCAGTCCAGGTTGAGCAAGCATGGCGCATAGCAGCCCTTGTTATCCTCGCAGGGTGTACGCTGTACTGGGTACAGTCTTACAGAAAAACCTTCCGTATACAGCGGGATGCGGTCCTGAACATACGCCGTGCGGTGAATGGCAATACCCGTGTCCGTCTGCTCGCAAAAGGGGAAGAAGACTGGAATGAGCTGATTTTTACCGTTAACGACTTGATCTCCAGCCTGGAAAAACTCCGGATCACCGCATTCCGGTCCGAAACTGCGCGCAAACAGCTGCTGTCCAATCTCTCGCATGATGTTCGGACACCGCTGACGTCAATCATCGGGTATATTGATGCGCTGAAGGATGGTGTCGCGGCAAATGACCGGGAGCGTGAGGAGTACCTCGACATTCTTTCCGCCAAGTCGGCCGATTTAAAAGAAATGGTCGATGAAATGTTTACGATGGCCAAGCTGGACGCAGACGAGCTGTCCTTACAAGAAGAGGAGCTGGATTTGGCTGAGCTCACACGCGAGACGCTGATCGGATTTTTGCCGGAGCTGACGACGCTTGAAATTGTGCCGGAATTTTTGATTCCAGAAGACAGCTGCCCGATTCGCGCCGACCGCAATCATATCCAACGTATAATCGGCAATCTGGTAAGGAATGCGGTTCATTACGGCGGGGAAGGCGGACTGCTTGGCGTGGAGTTGAAGCAGAGCGGTCCAGTGTATAGGTTAAAAGTTTGGGACAAGGGGCCCGGCATTCCTGGAGCCGAGCTGGAGCGGGTGTTTGACCGCACCTACAGGGGGGAGCGGACCGGGAACCGGACGCAGGGCAGCGGCCTTGGTCTCGCCATTGTCAAAGCGCTGGCGGAGCGCAGCGGCGGGCAGGTGGAAGCAAGCAGCTTGCCATGGGCAGAAACGGCTTTTACCGTAACGCTTCCTGCATTTTCGAAAGAATATGTATCGAAAGAAAATGTGCCTAAGGAATTTGCGCCGAAGGAAAGCTCGCAGAAGGAAATTGATCAAGAGTAAATTTTCACAAGGGAAATTATACCACAGGAAAATCCATGAGTTTTTTCTCCAATGCTAGTTAAGAAACAGTTAAGAATGAGATAAGAGGCGTTTAAACTCTCCTTCCTATAATGAAACCTAGATAGACTGAACTATTGAATGACAGGAGAGAGGGAGATGTCGCGGAGGCAATTTGGAGATGGAGGAGCGAACGCGTTTGCCTTTATTTTCGGAGTTCTCCCGCTAAATCAGGAATACTATTCAAGAACTCCGAAAATAACAGCAACCGAAAGTCCCAAATTGGCCGCAGTGACAGCTCCGCCCAACTTGTCCCTCTTAAGTTCAGTCTATATAGATTCGGCAACAAGGAGGGTCATAATTATGGAAACAATACTGCGCACCATTAATTTATCCAAACGGTACGGTTCGCAGCAGGTGGTAGATCAGGTCAATTTGAATGTTAGGGAAGGCGAGATTTACGGCTTCCTGGGCCGGAACGGTGCCGGAAAAACGACGACAATCCGCATGCTGCTTGGCTTGATCCGCCCTACGGGCGGAGAGGTAGAGCTGTTTGGGGACAAGCTGCAGCCGGGCCGGATGGAGATGCTGCGGCGGATTGGCAGTATGGTGGAGACACCCGGATTTTACGGAAATTTGACCGCACGGGAGAATCTGCAGATCAATGCGCGCATTTTGGGGAAACACAGCCGGTCGGCGGTTGACGACGTGCTTGAGCTGGTTGGACTGGAGCAGGAGACGAAAAAACGGGTCAGCGCCTTTTCGCTCGGGATGAAACAGCGGCTCGGAATCGCCAGGGCGCTGCTGCATTATCCGGAGCTGCTCATTTTGGACGAGCCAACGAACGGGCTTGATCCGATCGGGATCAAAGAAATGCGGAAGCTGATCCGCTCGCTGGCGGAAGAACGGAAGATCAGCATATTGATCTCCAGCCATATTTTGCCCGAAATCGAGCAGCTGGCGGACCGGATGGGGATTCTTCACCAAGGCAGACTGCTGGAAGAAGTCGCCATGGAAGAGGTACGGACGATGAACCGGCGGTATTTAGAGTTCAACGTGTCATCGGACAGCCGCGCGGTAGTGGTGCTCGAACGGGAGCTGGGCATCCGGGATTACGAGGTCCGGGAAAACGGCGAAATCCGCATCTACTCGCATCTTGACGAACAGGCGCGGCTGAACCGGACACTGGTAGAGAACGGGATTGATGTATACCGGATCGCTCTCAGCGAAGACCGGCTTGAAGATTATTTTACCCGGCTGGTGGGAGGTGGCACCATTGGCTGACCTGCTGTATACGGAGCTGTTGAAGCTGAAACGCTCCAGCATGTTCCTGCTGAGCCTGATCGGTTCTGCGCTTGCGCCGCTTATGGTGGTAGTCTCCTCTTATATTTCGATGCGTACGCATAGCTCGGAAGATGTCCGCATTCTGTTTTCGGAGCTGTTTTTTGACAGCAATTTGTATTTGTCCGTTCTGATTGGCGCTCCATTGTACGGAGTGGTAACGGCTTACTTGTTTAACCGCGAATATGCGGAAGATACGCTCAAAAATTTGCTGACCATCCCAGTCTCCAGAACCCGGCTGCTGCTGAGCAAGCTGCTGCTGCTGCTCTTCTGGATTATGCTGCTTGCTGTGGTCGCCTGGGGCCTGACGCTGGTTTTAGGCTCGCTTCTAGGGTTTGAAGGTTTAAGCGGAACGCTGGTATGGACCGCACTGGGCCAGTTTGCGGCGATGGGTGCGTTGATGTTTGCCCTGTCGGCTCCGGTTGTGCTTACTTCACTGCTGCTCAAAAATTACGTTCCAACGATCGTGCTGACCATTGTCATTACGCTCATCAATGTGATGGTGTCCAACTCGGAGTATAAAGGGCTGGTTCCCTGGACCGCTGCGTTTGACCTCGTTTACGGCGAGCTGCTGCCTAAATTTCCGGTCTCCTATTCCCTGGTTGCAATCGGCATCACTTCGCTTGGGGGATTTGCCGCCTCGCTGATCTACTTCAGAAAGGCGGATATTCACTAATGGCGATCATCGACTATATTCACGCTGTGGTGCTTGGTATTATTGAAGGAGCAACCGAATTTTTGCCGGTCTCGTCCACGGGGCATCTCATTCTTGCGGGGGAACTGCTCCATTTTGAAGGAGAGGCGGCAACGACATTCAAGATTGTCATTCAGCTCGGAGCGGTGCTTGCCGTCCTGCTGCTTTACTGGAGACGGTACCTGGGGATTGCGCGTAATTTAGTACGGCTGCGGCTGGGCGAAAAAAATGAGCTAAACGCCGTTCATATGCTGCTCGCCATGCTGCCGGGTCTTGTGGTGTATCTGTTCGCAAAAGACTGGATTAAAGGGGTCCTGTTCAGCTCTGAAACAGTTGTAATCGGGCTGATAATCGGCGGCGTTTTGCTGCTGGTCTCGTCCAAGGCCCGCATTCGAGTAACTTCGGAAGACACCGATTCGATTACCTACAAGCAGGCGCTTGGAATTGGACTGTTTCAGGTCTTGTCTCTTTGGCCGGGGTTCTCCCGGTCGGGCTCTATATTGTCCGGCGGCATGCTGCTGGGTGTCAGCCAGAAGGCGGCGGCAGACTTCGCTTTTATTATTTCCGTGCCGGTGATGCTGGGGGCGACCGTGCTGGATTTGTACGACAGCCGTGCGCTGCTGACAACGGATAACCTGCTGCTGATGGGAACGGGTTTTTTGACCGCTTTTCTTGTCGCAATGCTTGCCGTCGTCACGTTTTTGAATCTGATTAAACGTCTGCGGCTGGAATGGTTTGCTTATTACCGGTTTGTGCTTGCTGCCATCTTTATTTTCATCTTAATTTAGGAGGATGTAAAAAATGATCCGTTACCCTGTCCTGCGTCCAGGAATGACTGTCGGTGTTACCGCTCCTTCCTCGGGACTGGAACCGCAGCATCATATCTTCATGCAGCTCGCCGTGGAACGAATGGAACGCGAGGGGTATAAGATGATCGTCGGTTCCACGGTATGGTCCCAGCAGGAAGCAAAATCTGCACCTGCCGCCGAGCGGGCCGTAGAGCTGAACCGGCTGCTGAAGGGGGAAGACACCGATTTGTTGATTCCGCCGTGGGGCGGGGAGCTGCTGATCGAATTGATTGACGCTGTGGACTACGGCCAGCTGCCGCTGAAGTGGATCCTTGGTTACTCCGATATTAGTGTTCTGCTGCTGGCGGTAACCTTGAAGACCGGAATGGCGACGGCACACAGCACCAATCTGGTGGATCTGCGAAGCCGTGAATGGGATGGCGTTACTGCAAGATGGCAGGATGTGCTGTCTACACCGGCTGGCGGAGAAGCGCGTCAGCACTCGTCCAGGCTGTACCAGAAAGAGTGGTCAAGAGAGCTGCCGCCTGAACAGGTGTTTTTATTCACCGAGAAGACGGAGTGGAAATGCGTGTCAGGCACGGAGTCCGAGCTGGAGGGCCGGCTGTTGTGCGGATGTATCGACGTGATCCGGCATTTGATTGGCACGCCGTTCGGCGATGTGCAGGGCTTCCGGGACCGGCATATACCGGGGGAACCGGTCCTGTGGGTGCTGGAGAACTGCGAGCTGTCTACACCCGACCTGAGACGGTCGCTTGTCCAAATGCGGCTGGCCGGTTGGTTTGACAACTGTGCAGGGATTTTATTCGGTCGCAGCCCGGCCAATCATCCCGTCAACGGGTATACGGCGCTGCATGTCTATCAGGACCTGGAAAAAGAGCTGGGTGTGCCGGTGATTTACGATATCGACTGCGGCCATGTCCCGCCCCAGCTGACCTTTATTAACGGCGCTTGGGCGAATTTTAAGGTTTCCGCCGGCGAGGCTGAAGTGCTGCAGCGGTTTGTGTAAACTGGACGAAGACACACACATAAAGCCCCGCTAACCTGCTCCAATCAGGTTGCGGGGCTTTATCCCATCTTACTTGCCAAGTTTCTCAGTTCCTCCTGCAACAATCCACATGTCCGACATGGTCATTCAACTATCATTTCCATGCTTTCCTCGGTTCCCGCTCCCGGGTAACCGCCTATCGATTGTTCTCAAATTTTGTAATTCCTGAATGCCCATCCTTTCCTCGTTGATGGGAAAGTCGTTCACTTCTTACGGCTCCACTTCACGGAGCTTGCCGGCGTTTCTCATCCGGCCGCCATGTCCAACATATGGGGGTGATGTCCCGCGTACCGATCTTCACGAAAAACGTTGTCACGGACGTTTTTCCCGGTGTGAAAACCGTAGTTGTACGCTTCGCTAACCTTGTTTCAACGGAATCGCTCTCCTTTCCGGCGTAAGGGTTCCCGCCTGAAAACAGTCTCTTCCTTCGTCCACCAGGTTACCAATCGGGTTCCCGCATACATTTCATCCGCAAAAGACGTTGTCACGGGCCGTCTTTCCTTAACCGAATGAAAGAGTGTATGCTTCGCTTACCTAGCCCATTGGACTCTCGCTCCTTTCCTGTGTGTCAAGAAGTGAGATTTCACACCGTACGCTGTGCCCTGATTCTTTAAGGGTTAACGTTTGCGGTGTATGGTCATTTTAACCCAATCTTTACAAAAGTTAAAGCAGTGTAAACTGGGATTAAATGCGTTTACATAGGCTTACGCGGAACAATCCGCTTAATTCTTCCATTTTCTAAAAAATCCTTTGTTTTTCTTGATTTTTAAATAAAAATGCTAATATTCCCGGTCATTTCAACCGATGATACCGGCATGCCGGTCCGGGTGCACCCGGCGGCTGACAGGCATCAAGAGAACTTTAAGTGCAGAAGGTACGGTGAGATGATGAAATTCCGGCCGGTAAAAATAAGCTCAGCCGGGTGGCGGGTAGCTATATGCGCTGCTGCAGCCGGGTTATCCGCTTTGCAGCCCGGGACGGGTGCCGGAGCGGCGGAAGGGCGCATGCTGCTGATGGAACACCTAAAGGAGCCCAGCAAGCATTTTTATGCATCGGACGGGTACTCTAACGGGCCAAATTTCGGTGTGTTTTGGAAGGGAGACCATGTGGAATTCGCGGCGGACGCGATGGCGCTGCGGTTGGACACAGAGGGATGCGGGGGCTCAAGCTGCGGGGGCAAATCCTACGCGTCGGGGGAATATGTTTCCGTAGAACGCTACGGATACGGACGGTTTGAAGGACGGATTAAAGCAGCCAAAGGTGCGGGGCTGGTCACTTCCCTGTTCCTCTACTCCGGACCTAACCCGGACGGCAGCAATGATGAAATCGATATAGAGATCCTGGGAAAAGACCCGACAAAGGTGACACTGAATTACTATACCGATGGCGAAACCGGGCACAGTAAAGTAGTGAATCTGGGTTTTGATGCCTCGAAAGGCTATCACACCTATGCTTTTGAATGGACGACCGCCAGAATCACCTGGTTTGTCGACGGGAAGAAGATACACAGCGAAGACGGCCGCCGCGGCCGCCTCCCAAGTCACCCGGGTTATCTAATTGCGAACCTTTGGGCAGGCGCTGGATCTTCTGCCCGCAATTGGACGGGAACGTTCGTCTATCCGGGCAGGCCGGTAAAAGCCTATTATGACTGGATCCGCTATAGTCCGCTTTAATAGGTTCAAATAAAAAAGCTCATGAACGGTTTGACCGTCCATGAGCTTTTGTTTGGGTGCTCCCGGCATGGATGATAATTTAGCGCGGCCGGCCACTCGTATATTTCTGTCCATGGAAATCAGCCGGGAGGGGTTCGTGCTTACTGTTCCAGCAGTTCCTGAAACCACTTCAGGTTTAATTCGTGGTGCGCCCTCACATTGTTCATCATGGATTTGGCGGTATCGTAGATGACATCCCGTTTGGAATTCAGCACAAAATCAATTTCTGCAATTTTTTTCTGTGTTTTCTCAATCTGTGCAGATACGGCCGATTTAAATTGTTCCGGGTCATAATGATGAGCAAATAAAGTTGTCATGTAAAAGGCTAATGTGATGTCATCCGTTTGAAACGAAAATTTTGCCATGAGCGCATTGAAATGTTCGTTTCCTTCCGATGTAATTTCGTAGATATGTTGTTCGGGATTGTTGTTAACGCTGATGATTTCAACCAACCGGACCAATCCTTCATTGGCTAACTTCTGCAAGTTATAATACAGCGAGCCCTTCGTCATATGCACGAGATATTTATAATTCCGCTCTTTGAATACACTTAACAATTCATAAGCGCTGGATTGCCCGCAATCCTTCAATAATCCAAGTATCAATAAAGGTATGATGGCAAATTCCTCTTTCTGTATATTATTGAAATTCACTTATATGCTCGGCAATCCACTCTCTGTACGTTAAAGGTTCCCGGCCAAGAATAGCCAGAATAGTATCCGTAAGGCTGAGATCATGCTTCAAAGTGTATTCCCAGTCCTGGATTCTAAGGGTAATATATTCTTCTGCGATGTAGTTTTTCATATAGGATCGAAATTCATCGATTGTTTGCTCTTTAAATGCAATCAATTGTCCCAACTGTCTGGAGATTTCCGACAGGATGTTCCGTTGGCTAAGAATATTCGCTCCTGTAAGCGTCAGGACTTGGCCGGAAAACCTGTTAAAGTCGGTTACAACCACGCTAATCACTTCAGCAATATCCGTCTCGTGTACACTTGCCAGCTTAGCCTCCAAGGCCGGCAATTTGATCGTCCCCTTATTGTATCTAAAAAGGTCCCTCCAGTAAATGGTATTATGCATAAACGCCTCGGCTCGAATAAAAACGTAATGAAAACCAAAATCCTTGATTTGATCTTCGACCTTTTTATGTTTTTTGGCATTTTCGTTGTAATCGGAATCCGAACGATTGATGGAAGCTGAAGATAAGAACACGATGTTTCGGACACCATGTGCTTGTGCTGCATGCAAAATGTTTTCGGCATCATCTATAAGGATTAAAAATAAGGTCTCAACACCCCGCAGGCTTTCTGACCAGACAGAGCAATCCTTGATATCGCCGGCGACGACACTCATGTTATCTGCTTTGTCTGTCAACAGTTTCTCAGGCGTTCGAGTGAGGGCTTTGAATTCAACATTTTTTTGCTTAAGAAAAGTAACCACACGACGTCCGACGGTACCCGTTGATCCGGTAATGAACAACATAAAGAGGACCCCTTTTCAAGAAGATTAGTCTAATTAGACAACGTGATTTAGCATAGTCTAATTAGACTAATTTAGCAAGGGTTTTAAACACTATCCCTCTCCGTAACAAAAAAAGAGCCCGCACAGGCAGGATAGGATAACTTTCCTGCAAGGTACGAGCACCTGCGTTAATTGCACTTTGTACAGTTGAACCGCCGCCGTATACCGAATGGTAAGACAGAGGCGCGGGAGGTCGGCTACTAGCTTATGGATGGCTTCCTGCTGGATTACAGATCTTCATGTAAGGCTAGGGGGATTTCCTTGACGCCGCGGACGATCATTCCCGGCCGCCATTCCAGCTCTTCCACACCTTCCTGAAGCTGCAGATGAGGAAAACGGCGCAGCAAAGTGTTCACCGCAATCTCTCCCTCAAGCCGGGCGAGGGGCGCACCAAGGCATAAGTGGATGCCTTGGCCAAAGGCCAGGTGGCGGCTCCGCTCACGGGTGATATCGAAGACATCCGGGTTGCTGTACTGCTGTTCATCCCGGTTCGCGGAGTCCAGCGCGACGATGACGAGATCGCCTTTTTGTATCTGACGGCCGCGGAACTCCATATCTTCTCCCGCCCAGCGCGAGGTGCTGAATTCCACCGGTCCGTTGTAGCGCAGCATTTCCTCAATCGCACCGTGAATCCGTTCCGGCTGCTCCTGCAGCAGCCTGCGCTGCTCCGGATGCTCCAGCAGGGCGAGTACGCCGTTTCCGATCAGATTTACGGTCGTTTCATGGCCCGCGATAATCAGCAGGGTAACGACGCCGAACAGCTCTTGTTCGGTCAGGCGGTCGCCCGCTTCCTCGGCAGCAATGAGCTGACTGATCAGGTCATCGCCCGGATGAACCCGTACTTTCTCGAACCAGACTCTCAAATATTCAACGAATTCCTGCATATGCTGGTAGACCTCCGGTCCGGTCTCCTGATTGGAGGCGTCTATAATCGAATTGGACCAGGTCCGGAACTTATCCTGATCCTCCAGCGGGACGCCCAGGATTTCACTGATCACGATAATCGGCAGCGGGAAAGCGTAGTCGTCGATCAGTTTCATTTGCCCCGTTCCGGCTGCCTTGTCCAGCAGCCGGTCGGCAATGGACTGGATGTGATCGCGCATGCCGTTAATCATCTGCGGAGTGAACGCTTTTTGGACAAGTCCGCGCAGCCGTTTATGGTCGGGCGGATCGGAGAACAGCATATTGCTGGTGAAGGGGCTTTGGCTCTCAGGACCGTAAACTTTGGTCATATCTTTGATGAAACGGGGATCCTTTAAGACATCGACGGCATCCTCATATGTCGTAACCAGCCAGCCGTACGTACCGTCGGGAAACATTACCTTAAACAGCGGGTCGCTTTGTCTCAGCTTCTCATATACGGGGTACGGATCGCGTGTAAATGAAGGGCTAAATAATTCTTCTTTAGGACTGCGGGATGTTGTCAACGTTCCATTCTCCTCTCATTTCATCGATTTGGAGTAAAGGTAGACTTCATTCATTTTACCAGTAAATGAAACAAGATGCGATTTTACGTCCAGCCGCCCGGTTTGACGAGCTTTGTTGGGAGTGGTTTTAGCTTCCCGGGTCCCGCAAGGAACCCCTCCGCCCATAAAGAATATGATGGGTATATGCACATGAGGGCAGCTGCTGTAGAGCAGTGGCGGCTGACTATCTTCAAATAGCAAGGGGGCCGCTTCCATAAAAATCAAAATATTTCAGGGGCACACCCCCGATCTGGAGCCGGGCGGCATCGCAATCGTGATTGATGTAATCCGGGCCTTCACCTTTGCCCATTACGCGTTCCTCGGCGGAGCCCGCCGAATCCTGCTGGCGGAGTCGGAAGAGACGGCCTTTGCTTTGAAACAGCGGTATTCCGGGTATATGCTGGCTGGCGAGCGGAACGGCTTGTATATTCCCGGGTTCGACTTGGACAATTCACCGCATCACGCACGGGAGGCCGATCTGAAAGGGCGGACATTGGTGCAAAAGACGACAAACGGCGTTAGAGCCGCGCTCCACGCCGCGGGTGCGGACCGTCTCTATGTGACCGGCTTCGCCAATGCCCGGGTGACGGCTGAACATGTAAGGGCAGCGGTTCAATCCGCGGGATGGGGCGGCAGCACGACGATTCAGCTGGTCGCCTCCCATCCGGCAGGGGATGACGATCTGGCATGTGCTGAGTATATACGGGATTTGCTATCCGGCGGACGGCAGGCGTCCGATTCGGCGCTGACGCGCGAGCGAATCCGATCATGCGAAGCCGCGCGCAAATTTTATGACGCCGCCCGGCCGGAGTTTTTGGAAGAAGACATGGAGCTGTGCCTGAAAGAACGCAGTGACGGCTTTGTTATGGAGGTTAAACCCATGCAGCGGATACCTATGATAGTAAAGGTGGAGACGCGATGTACAGCGGACTGAATCTGCCGGCTCGAAACGGCAAACCCAGGGAAAACGGCATTACGGTGCTGATAGACAACGGCGTGCCGCTGCGTTTTTTCGAGGACACCGTGGACAGCTCGGGCGACTACATCGATTATGTTAAATTTGGCTGGGGAACGTCGCTGGTCACCCGCGGTCTGGAGCGGAAAATCGATTGTCTCCGCAGCCGGGGGATCGGATTTTTCTTTGGAGGGACCTTGTTTGAGAAGTTCGCCGCCCAAGGGAAAATGGACGATTATGAGCGGTTTTTGCAGACATACCATTGTGAATGCCTCGAAATTTCTAACGGTACGCTGGATATTCCGAATGACGAGAAAGCCGGATATATCAGGCGGTTTGCCGGACGGTACAAGGTGTTCAGCGAAGTCGGCGCAAAAGACGGCGTCCGGTCCATGGATCAGACCGCGGCGGAATGGGCTGCCTGGATCCGCGAGGATCTGGAAGCCGGCGCTTACAAAGTCATCACCGAAGCGAGAGAAAGCGGAACAAGCGGCCTCTGCCGTGCGGACGGACAAATGCGGCTGGATATTGTGGACGAAATCGCGGGCAGCGGGATTCCGCTGGAACGGATTTTGTTCGAAGCGCCTTCCAAAGCGCTGCAAACCCTGTTTATCCAGCTGAATGGAGCGAATGTGAATCTCGCAAATATTCCGTTTTCCGACGCGATTTCACTGGAGACACTGCGGCTTGGTTTGCGTTCCGACACGTTTTTTTTGTTTGATAAGTAGTAACCGGCGGGCGGTCTCTGCAACCTATCTTTAAACGCACGTTCTGAGTAAAACGGCAGAAGCATAGCAACATAATCCGGCCAGCCTCCAAAAGGGGGCTGGTTTGCTTTGTCCGCCTCTCCGCAGAGTTTGGGACATATGTCCTTCCCGAAAACCCCGTCTATCCTATTTAATGAATACACAGAGAATCACCGATAGGGGGAGAACCAAGTGAAAGGCATTTTATTTGCAATACTGGGCGGGGCGTTTATTACGCTGCAAGGGGTAGCCAATTCCACCATCAGCTCGGATCTCGGCACCTGGCAGGCGGCGACCTTGACGCAGGGCACCGGATTTGTGGCAGCGCTGCTGATCCTGCTGATGGTAAGGGAAGGAAACGTGAAAGGTTATGCCAAGGTGAAGCCTTGGTATCTGTTTGGCGGGGCGCTTGCGGCCATCATTATTTTCGGCAACGTCACGGCTATTCACCGGGTAGGCGTCACGATGAGCGTGGCAGTAGTGCTGATTGCGCAGCTGTGTCAGACGTTTGTGATTGACGGAAAAGGCTGGTTTGGCGTCGCTAAGCAGCGGATGGGGATCGCCCAATTCCTCGGGATTGGCCTGATGATCCTTGGCGTAGTGATTCTGAAAATGTAACAGAAGATTAGACCGCAGCAGCCGAGGAAGGAGTGCGGCGTCATGAAAATCATCCAGGATGAAGGCGGGCTTGCCGGATTTTTGAGCCAACTTGAACTGGAGACTGTACTAGCCGGACCGCTGCGGGAGCAGCTGGCGCTGGTTTCCTTTGATGTAGGCGAACGAATCTGCTCGCAGGGGGATGCAGCGGATACACTCTATATTTTTGTCGAGGGCCGGATCAAGGTATATACGACTTCCCCTTCGGGGAGCTCGCTGATCTTGTCGTGCAAAACACCGCTGGATGCCATAGGAGATATTGAGTATTTCCGGCGGGCGGAGATCATGAACACCGTAGAAGCCGTTACGCAAGTGCGGATGATTGCCGTTCCCTATCGGGCGCTTGACCGGTACGGACGGGAACACGCGCCGCTGCTGGCTTTTTTGCTGGACATTATCACACGTAAGTTCATGGTCAAATCCGATGCGCTGAGTTTTAACCTGATGCATCCGGTCGAGGTGCGGTTAGCCAAATATTTGCTGTCCATCGCCTCAAGAGGTCCGGATTCGGGTCCGGAGGAAGTACAGTTTCCGCTGAATGCGCGGGACACCGCCAACCTGATCGGCACCAGCTACCGGCATTTGAACCGGATGATTCAGAAATTTAGTGAAGACGGGCTTATTCACCGGACAAAAGGTTCGGTTCAGATCCGGGACCGGGAACGTTTGTGTAATCTGGCGGGACAATAACAGAATGCGATTAAGCGCGGCAGAAGCCGCGAGGGCGGAGGATAAATAAC
Source organism: Paenibacillus nanchangensis (assembly GCF_046543445.1). Classification (NCBI taxonomy): domain Bacteria; kingdom Bacillati; phylum Bacillota; class Bacilli; order Caryophanales; family Paenibacillaceae; genus Paenibacillus; species Paenibacillus nanchangensis. The sequence goes on along the minus strand of NZ_JBHOFD010000034.1, from coordinate 48,335 downwards.
ATGATTGCAGGACTGCTGCTGGCCTTTATGGCCGGGGCGCTCGTAAGCGTCCAGAATATTTTTAACAAAAAAGTGGAAGAACACGCCGGTTCCTGGCCCACCACCACACTGGTGCTTGGAATGGGTTTTGCGGCATCGCTGATCATTGGGCTGTTTATGGAGGGACGCGGGTTATTCGTCCTGGACAATATGCAGGGCTGGTATTGGTTCAGCGGGCTACTCGGCGTAGGAGTTGTGACCTGTATTGTTCAAGGGGTGAAGCTGCTGGGGCCGACGTTTGCGACGTCCATTATCTTAACCTCACAGCTGGCCCTTGCGCTGATCTGGGACTCGTTTGGCTGGCTCGGGATCGACAAGGTGCCGTTTACACCGAACAAGCTGCTTGGCGTATTGGTTATTGTAGCAGGTATAATGGTGTTTAAGCTGGGAGGCCGGAGCCGTCAGGCGGCGCACAGCGGCAAACCTGCACTAAAGATGAAAGAAGGGGCCTAAAATTGAGCAGTACAATCGATAAAGTGGCATGGATTTCGTTAAGCGAAGGCAAGCTGTTATGCGTTAGATCCAAAGGCAAAAATTTGTATTATCTTCCGGGCGGAAAAAGAGAACCCGGTGAGTCGGACGCCGAAACGCTGGTCCGTGAAATTGAAGAAGAGCTTTCGGTCCGCATCCGGCCCGATACGGTGCTTCCGCGCGGTGTGTTCGAGGCTGCTGCAGACGGCAAAGCGGACGGCATCACCGTACGGATGGCCTGTTATTCAGGCGAGTTCAAGGGGGAATTGTCAGCAGCGGCCGAGATTGAGGAGCTGGCCTGGCTTGGTTACGAAGACCGGGCACGTGTCTCGCTGGCGGGCCAGCTGGTCATGGACCATCTCCGGGAACACGGAGAGATGTAAAGCAGGGGATTTCTGCACGGCAGCATAACAAATACGGGTTCACCGGTGTAAGCGCGGTGAACCCGTATTTATGTGCGTTTAATCCAGCTCGCGTTGCCTCCCGGAAGTCAAAACCGCCATTCTTTATTAACCAGAAGCAGTCCGCGGCCGGTTAATCAAGTCCAATGAGCCGGATGGGTCAGCGTGTCGGGCAGCTGTGTCGCTTTGTTCCCTTTGGCAGCTTGAACCTGGGCTTGTACGAGAAAAAGAGCTCCGCGCAGATCGGCGTCCCTCAGATCCGTATCACGCAAATCCGCGCCAATCAGGTCCGCGCCGCGGAGATCAGCTCCGCGCAGGTCGGCGGCGATAAGAAACGCTCCCCGGAGGTTTGCGCCTCTAAGGTCCGCGTTCTTCAGCCTGGCGCCGATTAAGTCGGCCCCGCGTCCGATTTTTCCTTTGCCTTTGGCGGGTTTGGACGGTCCGCCGGTGGCCCGGATCACCGCTGGCCGGACAAGCTCGCTGGTCCGCTGCAGCAGCACATTGACCTCCGCCCGGTGGGCAGGGATATCCAACTGCCGGAGTTCTTCCGGCGGAAGCAGCGTCAATTGTTCGGTATGCTCCAGTGCAGCCTGCAGCTCCGGATGGATGGAGCGCGTCGCTTCGTAATTCAACGCTTCTGTCAGATACCAGAGCAGCTCATGCAGCTGGCGCATCAGGGGAAACACTTCAAACATTGATTGGGCGGTCTCCGGATAACGCCGCCAGTCGTTGCCTTTGAAGGTGATGTTGGATACTTTTTGTCCTGCACCAAAGCAGTCGTACACCGTACAGCCCCGGTACCCTTCGTCTCTCAAACGGGTATGCATCCCGCACCGGAAATCCGGCTGAAGATTGGGGCAGGGCTGTCCGGCGGCTTTATCCGCAGCAAAATCCACGGAGGCGGCAAACGGAAGCGCCACACAGCAGATACCAAAGCAGCTGGCGCAGTCCGAGCGCAGGCTGTCAAATCCGCCGCCGGGGGCGGAAGGGGATGATGGATGATGAACCGGCATATTGTTGTTCCTCCTACTTGCAGCAATTCTTTTATGGTAGCGCCGAGTCCGGTTGTACGTCAATCTTTTCTTGCTCATTGGCTGGACCGTTAGATGACTGGAAGGGGATGCGGAGGCAATTTGGAGCTGATGGAACGATATAGATCAGGTGTCGGATGTTGGATTTATGGTCCCGCTGGTGTACCATGGAACATGCCGCAAGAGCAACATCAAATCAGGCTCAATAATGAATCATACAACAGGAGAGTGGCACAAGTGAAAATACGACCGATACAGAACACGGATAACCGCGGAGTTGAAGTGATCATCCGCGCCTGCCTGATCGAATTTGGCGGCAACCGTGAAGGATTGGCCTGGGCAGATCCCGAGCTGGGACGGCTATCGGATTATTATGCGCGTGGTGAAAATCGTGCCTATTGGGTCGCCGAAGCAGACGGCAGGCTGCTCGGTGGTTGCGGCATCGCCCCTTTCGATGAGTCGTCCGGCATCTGCGAGCTGCAGAAAATGTACCTGGTCACAGAAGCAAGGGGCACCGGCGCTGCGGAGAAGCTGCTGAGCACGGCGCTTGAATTTGCCGCCCGGCATTATGAAGCCTGTTATCTGGAGACCCTTGTTACGATGCAGGCAGCTAACCGCTTTTATGAGAAAAATGGTTTCACCAAGCTGGCGGAGCCGCTGCCGGGGTCGGATCATTTCGCCTGCGATGCCTGGTACATCAAACCGCTATAAGACAAGCTGCTTACGCCTGCTTGTCTTTTTTTATGAGGCGGGCTTCAGCGTTGCCCGCCAGAACAGCAGTGCCAGCGCGCTGATACCTGCCCCCCAGGAGCATACGGCAATCCATCCAAAATGAGCGTACAGCATGGTGGACACAATAGCTCCTAAAGCGCTCCCAAAGGAATAAAACATCATATAGCCGCCGGTCAGCCGGCTGCGGGCATCGGGCTGAGTAGCCAGGATCAGCCCCTGATTGGTGACATGAACGGCTTGAACGGCGAAATCAAGCAACACGATGCCGAGGAGAAACAGCGGAAGCGAATGCTGCAGACTAGCGATGGGCAGCCAGGAAAGCAGCAGAATTACGAGCGATACCCCTGTGGTGCGTTGACCGAAACCTTTATCCGCCAGTGATCCAGCCTTGGCTGCTCCAAACGCGCCTGCTGCGCCTAACAGCCCCATTAACCCGACTTGAGCTTCGGACAAATTGAACGGCGGCGCGCTGAGCGGAAGAATCATTGATGTCCATAGCGTACTAAAGGCGGTGAAAATCAAAAACGCCAGCACTGCCCGAATACGGAACACACGCTCCGCCGCAAACAGGCGAAAAACGGAGGCGATTAAGTTCCGGTACGGCAGCTTTTGAGCGCCACGGCCTCCTTTTGGCACATCAGGCAGCATACTTGAGAGCAGATAAGCGGTGATCAGCATTAAAAGGGAAGACGCATAATAGACGGAACGCCAGCCAAACCATGCCGCCATCAGGCCGGAAAACGTCCGGGCGATCAAAATGCCGATTACGATCCCTCCGGTTACAATCCCGACCGTACGGCCGCGTTCGGCGGCTTTGGCCTGGTCCGAAGCATAGGCAACCAAGGTCTGTGTCACAACAGCCATCATCCCCACCGCGGCCGCGCCAGCTAATAATTGGGCAAGTGTAGCTGCCGAGCCTACAACCGCCAAGGCTGCTGCCGACAGCAGCATATGACCCATAATGAGCTTGCGGCGGTTAACGATGTCGCCAAGCGGAACCAGCAGCAGCAGCCCGGCGGCATACAACAGCTGGGTGGCCGTTACCACAAGACCGATAACCGATGCGTTCACTCCAAACTCCGTTCCCATGCTTCCGAGCAGCGGTTGAGCGAAATACACCGTCGATACGGCAAGACCCGCGGCAGCAGCAAACCGGTAGGGCCATCCCTTGGGAAGCGGAGTCTCTACATCGGCTGCTTCCGATGTTTTCTGATGCAAACAAGGTTCATTAAGCAAATCATAGTCTCCTCTCATTATGTACTGACCAGTACATTATTATCCTAAGTTAATTCTGCAATTAACGTCAATCCCATTGATTTAATTTATTTTAACCGGTATTATTATGTACTTACTGGTACATAAGGAGGGTTTACATGGCTAGGCCAAGAGAATTTGACCGGGAAACGGCGCTTCAAGCCGCCATGAATGTATTTTGGGAAAAAGGATATGAAGTGGTGTCGCTTAGTGACTTGACAGAGCGGATGGGGATTCAGCGGCCAAGCCTGTATGCAGCTTTTGGGGATAAAAAAGGGCTGTTTGAGGAAGCGCTGAGGATGTATAACAACCGGCATGCGGTCCACATCCGTCATAAGCTCCAGCAGGTGCCGGTGGCGGACGCGCTGGAACGATTGTTCAGGGAGACCATTTCAGAGGCGTATGACAGCTGCCCGAGCAAGGGCTGCTTCTGTATTAATACGCTGGTTGAGCTAGCGCCGCATGATGAGAAATTCGCCATCCTTACCCGGGAGCATCAGATGTACCTATCTGTCATTTTTCAAGCTGCACTTGAAGAAGGTCAAAAACGCGGAGAGCTGAAGCAAGAACTCGATGTAAAAGCTGCATCCCAGTTTCTCACTGCCGGATGGATCGGCTTAACCGTCCTGCTGAAAAGCCGCCCCGACCGGACTTATGCGGAACAAACCGCGGCTGCGCTGCTCCATATTTTAAAGTAAGCGGCTGCAGTGCGAAGTGAAATTCAGTTAGCCGGTTCTGTCGATTCTTAGACAAGGCATATTGTTCATAAATTAAAGGTGAGTATGGGTACGGAGGGGAAAAACGAATGCGGAAAGGCGAAGAGTTTACCATTTACGTGATTGAATTGTCGAAGGTTCGCACTTTTGTGCTGATGGAGATTGGGGTCGGCACCTTGGTGTACCAGCTGTGGATGGCGGTGCTGCACAATCCTTTTCTCGCAGGAACCGGGGGATGGGCTACAACGGAAACACTGAAACGGGGTTTTGCCTATTTTCGCAAATCGGGTGGTGTATCCTCGCTGGCAGGCGGTGTCTTCTCCTTGGCAAGCAGATAGATAAGGGGAAGGGCAAGACCGCCATTCCCCTTGCTTCAACGGAACGAACCCTTAAATGTACAGCGGCGTAATCACTGAATGAGACCCTCCCTCTTCAGGAAAGAGGGGGCCCGTAAATAAACTGTTCAATCCGGTCCACCGTATTGGCTTCTCCGAAATTGGAGTTATCAAAATAGCCAATAGATCCCTCCGTCAGGGGCCATGAAACCTTGCGGCCGTTCAGTGAACGGCGGAATTCCTCCCAATGCTCCAGTTTCCAGACATCCAGCGCCGAACTTCGGCCTTCAATCCGCTCGCGGTACAGCCGTTCGCTGCCAAGCGTCACCACAACCGCTTTGACATCCGCTTCTTGAAGCGTAAGGCCGGCGCGCGACAGTTCACTGCCGATCCAATCGGGATCCGCTGCCTCTTTGGTGAATGGGCCGACAACAAATACGTCGGTCAAGAGACCAAGTTGATCGAGAGCCGCGTCCATTGTGATCCGGTAGCCCAAATCCCGGCAGAGCCGTTTGTATTCGGCCGAATCTCTGTCCGCGGGATCAAGACCCTGCTGCAGCATGATGGCTTCCGCGGCCGGACGCAGGAGAATATCCATGTCCAGCACGGCGGCATGGCGCCGTGAAGCTATTGTTTTGGCCAAGGTGGTTTTGCCCGCACCTGCAGGGCCAAGAAAAAAAACGAGCTTGTTCATCGCTTACCCTCTCCATTGACCGGATAGACTAGACTGCCCAAAGTGCCAGATATCTGTGTGCAGCCTCCTGATTCATCATACTGGAGAATTGGCTGGCTGAGAAGTATGGGCGGGCGCGGGAAACAGTTTGATAAAAAGAACCCGGGTAAGAGGACCGACGATCAGCAGCTGCAGCGGCAACGCGCAGATGACGTTAAGCCCAAGCCCCTTAGCATAGGCGAGTGGAAGGTCAGGCGTAAAACCCGCATGCAGCACCGCACCATACAGCGACATAAAAATCACCATGCCCGTAACCATCAGGCAGGAGATAAGCAGCACTTTTTGCACCGGGGATGCGTTTTCCTTCAGCATTTTTTTGGCAAGCCCTTTTGCAGCCTTGCCTACAACAAACACGTCCAGCACCAGGGCGACTGCAAAGGCGGGCAGAAACCCGAAGGCGGCTTCGGCAAGAGCTTCTAAAGAGAAGCCTTGGGATAAAACGACATTATAGACGCTCATCCCAGCCACCATCAGCACACACATCATTAATGTAAACACAAAATTTTCTTTTTTATTTCTCCCCATTGCTGTACCTCTTTCCCTTGAATGTCAACCTGGTTTACATTATCATGAAAAGAAGAGATCGTCAACTGGGCTGACGAACTTGCCGCTTCGTTGACTTTCCTTTTCGGCATCCGATACAATGGTTGGTATTCATGGAGGTGTACGGATGAACGAAACCGGGAATGGAAGGAACTTGATTGATCTGTTAAGTGAGCAGCACTTGGTTCTGCGGAAGCGGGTGGCGGAGTTGGACAGGCATGGCCTGAACAAAACGGAATCGCATATTTTGTCCCTTTTGGAGAATGCTTCAGCCATGACGGCGTCCGAAATCAGCCGGATCATCGGCATTTCGCGCCAGGGTGCGCATAAGTGTCTGCAAGGCTTGGAGGAACAGGGTTTTGTTGCGCCTGTTGCAAGGGAAGAGAATGGCCGGGACCGCTATCTGGCCATCACCTCTCAAGGTAAGGCTTATACACAGGAGATGGAAGAAGTGAAGCTGCAGCTGGAGCAGACCATCGTCTGCAAGTTGGGAGCGGAAAAGGTGAACGAGATCAAACAAATTTTGACGGAAGAATGGCTGTAATTGCTGCTGTATTCCGCTAACAAGCAAGCCCGCCGCCTGGGTTAGGCAACGGGCTTTTTTTAGATTCTCGAAAGATTTCGGTATATGCCGGTTATACCGCCACACAGGCGGCGAACTGTTTGCGGAACCAGGACTCGTCCAGATTACGGCCGATCACCACGAATTCACTGAGCTGCGGATCGGAAGGGGACCAGTTCCGGTCCGGATACGAGCTGAACAGCATATGGATGCCCTGAAAGACCACCCGCTGCTTGACGCCCCGAATGTTCAAAATCCCCTTGTACCGGAACGTATCCGCACCGTGATCCACCAGCCAATCATTTAAAAAGCGCTCCACTTTTCGCAGGTCAAGCGGGCGTTCTTCCCTGAAGAACAGCGATGTCACTTCGTCATCGTGATGGTGATGATCCTCGGTCAGGAAGCCGGGTTCGATCTCCAGTTTTTTATCCAGATCAAATGCGTTTACGCCAAGAATCTGATTCCAATCCGCTTTCGACTGCTGCGTCCGGATAAGCTTGGCTGACGGATTCATATGGCGCAGACGCCGCTCCAATTGAAGCAGCTCCTCGTTGGTCACCAGATCGGTTTTATTTACGAGTAAAATATCCGCAAATCCAACCTGCTCCTGCGCTTCGTGTCCTTCATCCAGATGCTGTGGAGCGTGTTTGGCGTCGATTACCGTTACAATCGCATCCAGCCGGTACGCCTGCGCGATATCCTCATCCACAAAAAAAGTCTGTGCAACCGGCCCGGGATCCGCAAGACCGGTCGTTTCGATCAATACCCGGTCAAAATCGATGCTCCGTCCGCTGTCCTTGCCTTCACGTTTGTTCAGCAGATCGCCCAGGATTCGTATCAAATCTCCTCTTACGGTGCAGCAGATGCAGCCGTTATTCATTTCAAAAATTTCCTCGTCCGCTCCTACCACCAGTTGGTTGTCAATGCCGACCTGGCCGAATTCATTGACGATCACCGCGATTTTTTGGCCATGGTCTGACGTCAGCACATGATTTAGAAGGGTGGTTTTACCCGCCCCAAGAAATCCCGTCAAAATCGTTACGGGTATGCGGGGGTCTTTTACGAGTTTGGAAGTCATCTCATCCGCTCCTTTTTTGTCGCGATAAATAGTAATTATTACGAATAAAATGATTATCGTCTTTTCGTCCGTCTCTGTCAACATGACGCAAGAAGCTTGCAGTGAAGGGTTGACAACGGCGGTAAAGGCGAAGTATGCTGTTGTTTGTTCGTAACGATTACGAATTAATCGGAACCAAAGGAGCAGCGTAATGAGCAAAGGAAGTCCGGCCCTGCGTCTCCCTCGGGCCAAAGGAATGGATATGGTTACCTGTTATTCTCCAAAAGACTGCGCGAAAAAAGCGAAATTTCTGATCCTTCCGGAGCACAACCGGACGATCATTGAGGAATTTCTTACCGTGCTGGGGATGCGGGAAACCTTTGAGGAGCATGGCGTACCCGTTCCCAACAAAATCGTGATGTACGGACCGCCTGGAACCGGAAAGACGCTGACGGCTTTTTACATCGCAAAAAGGTTGGAGCTGCCTTTGATCTCCGTCCGGCTGGACGCGTTGATCCACAGCCATCTTGGAGAAACCGGAAGCAACATCCGCAAAGTGTTCGACTATGCCGAAGCGCAGCCGTGTGTGCTGTTTATTGATGAATTTGATGCGATTGCGCGGACACGCGAAAGCGGCGACGAAGTGAAAGAAATGGCCCGTGCGGTCAATACGCTGCTTCAAGCGCTGGACGATTTTGGCGACCGCAGTGTGTTTATGGCGGCAACGAACCTGGAGGAAGAATTGGACCGGGCGATCTGGCGGAGATTTGATACGAAAATCACCTATTCGCTGCCTGCACATGAGGCCAGAGGCGATTACATCCGGCTTCTTGTCGGAGATTTTGCAACAGAGGATAGGCTCTGGGAAGCGGCGTGCGAACGTCTGGCCGGGTGCAGCTTCGCCGAAGTGGAACAGATTGTGCTGAAAGCCAAACGGAAAGCGATTATACAAAACCGCCCGCTGGGACACAACCATATTGATCTTTCCTGCCGTGAATACCAGCCAGCCGGTTACGGAGGCTTAGACAGGGGGGGACCGGGAGGTTGACAAAAAGTCAGGGACTCACTACACTGTATAATCGTAATAATTACGATTTAAGGAGCGATTAAAATGAGAGTAATTGTTACGCTGGCATGTACGGAAACGGGAGACCGCAACTATACTACGACCAAAAATAAAAAAACGCATCCCGGCCGGCTGGAAATGAAAAAGTATTGTCCGCGGCTGAAAAGACATACGCTGCACAGAGAAACCCGTTGATGCCCAGGCAGGAATAGCGGCTGCAGAAAGGTTGAACTCGCTGCATGATTTTATATTCATTGAAAGACGTTACGTTTGGTTACGGCAATGAACCCGTAATCGAACGGCTGACGCTGGATTTGCACGCCGGACAGCTGATCGGCATTACCGGACCAAACGGAGCGGCCAAATCGACGCTGCTCAAGCTCGTCCTTGGCCTGATTAAGCCTTGGAGCGGAACGATCGAACGCTGCAGTTCTGCAGAGATAAAGGGCAGGGTTAATGTAAGTTATGTGCCCCAACAGGTTTCGTCGTTTAACAACGGGTTTCCGAGCAAAGTTATCGAACTGGTTCGCTCCGGCTGTTACTCCCGGCTGGGATTGTTCCGCAGGTTTACCCAAGAGCAGGAACAGCTGGTTGAACGAAGCTTGAAGCAAGTGGGGATGTGGGAATACCGGAACAGGAAAATCGGCGAGCTCTCTGGCGGGCAAAAGCAGCGTATCTGTATCGCTAGGGCGTTAGCGCAAGATCCGGAAATTCTTGTACTCGACGAACCGGCTTCGGGAATGGACCAGGGGAGCAGGCTGGGTCTGTATGAGCTGCTGCGCCACTATGTGGACAACCATGGGAAAACTGTTCTGATGGTGACTCACGGTTTGGAGGAAACCGGTGTTTTTCTGGATACGCTGGTCACGCTGGAACGGAAAGAAAGCGAGGGATGGCGGTGTTTGGTTACGAATTCATGCAGCGAGCATTTTGGGCGGGAGGACTGATCGGCATTATTGGCCCGCTGCTTGGGGTTTATCTGATGCTGCGGCGTCAGGCGCTGATGGCAGATACCCTGTCGCACGTATCCCTCGCCGGCGTTGCGCTGGGAAGCGTGCTGAGTTTCAGCCCTTCGCTCAGCGGATTTGCCGCAGCTGTTGCCGGATCGCTGATGATCGAACAGCTTCGCCGTTCTTACCGTACATACAGCGAGCTGCCAGTCGCCATTATTATGACCTCCGGATTGGCTTTGGCAGTTGTGCTGATGAATCTGAAACAAAGCCTCAGCCAAAGCTTCAGCTCTTATTTGTTCGGGTCAATTGTAGCCGTAAGCGATACGCAGCTTATGCTCATCGCCGCAGTAGCGGCAGCCGGACTGCTATATTTTATCGTGCTGCGCAGGCCGCTGTATAACCTGACATTTGACGAGGAAACGGCAGCGGTTTCCGGCCTACGTGTCCGGCTTCTGTCCGTCTCATTTGCTGTGCTTACCGGAATGACCGTCGCCGCGGCGATGCCGGTGGTTGGTGTCCTGCTGGTCTCGGCACTAATCGTGCTGCCTGCTTCGCTTGCGCTGCGGGTGGCGACCGGGTTCACCGCCGCGGTGCTGATCTCGGTGGGGGCCGGTCTCGCCGGTGTCTTTTCGGGACTGACCGCCAGCTATTATATGGATACTCCGCCGGGAGGGACGATTGCGCTTGTGCTGCTGCTCTTCCTCTTGACGGCAGCGGGAGCTCAGCGGCTGACACGGTTAAAAACCCGGAAGCAGCCTTATCAACAACTTAACAGGAAAGGAACGATGTAAATGAAATGGATGCGTAACCGCTCGCTGGTTGCTTTATCATTATCCGCCTTGCTGATCACGGCAGGCTGCGGCTCGAATGCTGCGACAAATCAGACAAACGGAGGGCCAGCTTCCGCATCTCCTTCGGCTCAGCCTTCGAGCGCCTCCACTGGAGACAAACTTGTGGTGAAAACGAGTTTTTATCCCATGTATGAATTTACCCGCCATGTTGCCGGAGACTTGGCTGAGGTAGAGAACCTTGTGCCTGCTGGTGTCGAACCGCATGACTGGGAACCTACGCCAAAAGATATGGCCAAAATTACGGAAGCGGATGTACTGGTATTTAACGGAGCGGGCATGGAGGCTTGGGTCGATCAAGTATTGGACAGCGTGGTCACCAGTAAGCTGAAGGTCATAGAAGCGAGTAAGGGATTGGAGATTATGGAAGGCTCGCCTGACCATCATGACCACGGCCATGTTCACAGCGATGAACATTCGCACACCGAAGGCGAGCAAGCTCACGAAGAGGAGCATACGCATGCAGAAGGCGAACACTCCCACGAAGACGAACACACACATACAGAGGGTGAGCACTCCCACGAGGAAGAGCACACGCACTCGGAGGGTGAGCACACCCACGAGGATGGGCACACGCACGCAGAGGGTGAGCACTCCCACGAGGAGGGGCACACGCACGCGGAGGGTGAGCACGCTCACGACCACGGCGGAATGGACCCGCATGTCTGGTTGTCTCCGGCACTCGCTATAAAGGAAGTAGAGAACATTGAAGCCGGTCTGTCTGAGGCTGCTCCCGAACACAAAGAGGCATTCCATGCAAACGCCGAAGCCTATATTGCTGAATTAAAGAAGCTGGATGAAGACTTCCGAAGCCAGTTAGCAGATGTAAAACGGAAGGATTTTATTACACAGCACGCCGCTTTCGGCTATTTGGCCAAGGAATACGGGTTGACTCAAGTCCCTATTGCCGGCCTCTCCCCGGATCAGGAGCCATCCGCCGAGCAGATGGCCCAAATTGTAGAGTTTGCCAAAGAACATAAAGTACAGTGGATCTTTTTTGAAACCCTCGTCTCTTCCCGGGTCGCCGACACTATCGCAAACGAAATCGGAGCGAAAACACTGGTGTTAAATCCAATCGAAGGATTGACAGAAGACGAACAGGCCAAAGGGTTGGATTACATTGGTGTGATGCGTAAAAATCTGGACTCACTGAAACAGGCGCTTACGGAGTAGGGCAAAGACCGTTAATCCATTCTCTGCACGCCATAGAAAGGAGGTTCTGCATATGGAAAAACAGGAGGGCAGTCTGGCAGAAGCTATGGCAGCCAGAGGCATCCGTATGACGGCACAGCGGAAGCTGATCGCCAAGCTTTTCGCCCGGTCAAACGGGTTCGTGCTGCCGCGTCAGGTGCATGATTTTATTGCGCAGTATTATCCAGGCGTAAGCTATGACACGGTGTATCGGAACCTCCGGCTGATGGCGGAGGTGGGGCTGATCGAACGGTTTGATTTTGCCGAAGGTGTCCGGTTCAAGCTGCGGTGCGGACCGGAACGGCACCATCACCATTTCATATGCACGGATTGTCTCACAACGTTCCCGCTTGATTTTTGTCCAGTCGAACATAAAATCACTCCGCCGGATGCATTTGAGGTTCATTCGCATAAATTCGAAGTTTATGGTTTATGCGGGGAATGCGCACGTTCCAGGCAGTAGGTTTTTCATTACAAATACACATTACGAAAGGAGTTTCCGCAATGGCTAAAAAGTCCAAAATCGTTAAACAGCTGAAAAGACAGGCAATGGTCGAGAAATATGCGGACAAACGGCGCGAGCTCAAGGCGAAAGGGGATCTGGCCGGGCTGCAAAAGCTGCCCAGAGACGCCTCGCCAACCCGGTTAAACAGCCGGTGTGCGGTCTCCGGCCGGCCCCGCAGCGTCCTGCGTAAATTCGGCGTCTCACGGATCGTGTTCCGCGAGCTGGCACACAAAGGACAAATCCCCGGTGTGAAAAAAGCGAGCTGGTAATCTCCGCTAGAGTTTTTCGTCTCCTGCTACTCATCCATCCAGTGTACTATTTCTTGATGCCAATCGGCCGCAGGAATCAGCCGCCCGGAAGAATCCGGAGGTTGTTCCAGCGGCCTTTTGTTTATCCTGACGATCAGTCAACAATCTTGTCACGCCCGCGAATATTTGCCTCACATTTTCCCGCTGCAGTTTGATAAAATCATGTAAGAAGCGTCTGCCAATCACAAGTCCTCCCAACACAGGTTGATCACCCTAAAACCTCACAACTCCGGCGGGTCACTCCCCATCATAAGATCTTCTCTAATCGCTTAATGCCGGTAAAGAACACCTGACCGTATCCACTTTTCATGAAGCTGTATAGGTATCGTTCTCCTTGTTCATGCTGGATTCAGGGAGAAAATAACTGAATTGCCATTTGGTAATTAAGCTGTTATAATAAATACGAACAGGTGTTCTTTTTTTGCGGGCGAACCGACAGCTTACCGCACAATTAAAACTTATGGAACTGGATATTTACAGACAGAGCAGTATAAATGAAGGAGATGACGATAATGGGCGGGGATAAGGAAAATGAAGATTTTTTATATGAAATGCTACTGAGAATTCAAATGGGAGACACGGAAAGTTTGGAACAGCTGTTAAGCACCTTTCAGCCAGCCGGGAAGTCCTGCGCGAACAAAGCGGTACCTTCCGAACGGGAAGATCTGGAGCAGCTTTTATGGGAAAAGCTTACGCGTGCGATTTATACCTATGACGTTAACGCGCTTTGGGATCATACCGCTTATATTCCACGAAGTAATTCCAACCCTCCTCCCCGAACTTTACCCTGATTCACCCGTTGTGGACAATAAAATGAGAACGCTTCCCTAAAACCGCTGTTAACTTGAATGTGATGAATTTGTTTGCCAGGCGGAAGTATGCGGAGATATACTGGGGGACGTGCGATTTTATTACTGTAGACGAAAGCAGAACCTGATAAGCGGGTATTTGCTGTAGCAGCGGGAGAAGGGGAAAGACAGGCATGATTTTTACACAAATGATTGTCCTGTTCGGGTTGATTGCCGTGGGATACCTGGCGAACCGGACGGGTGTAATGGATGGGGACAGCAATAAAAAGATATCCAGGCTGCTGGTGAACGTAACCATTCCGGCGCTGATTCTCAGCTCGGCTGCCGGACATGAGATGGAAGACAAAACAAAAGTGCTCGTGGTGCTGGGTGCCGCCGCGGCTATGTTTGTAGTGACACCGCTGATCAGCTTGGTGATCGTCCGGAAGCTGAAGCTGGACAATACCTATGAGCTGATGCTGAATTACAGCAATCTTGGATTTATGGGGATTCCGATTATATCGGGCATATACGGAAGCGGTTCGGTTTTTTATGTGTCGCTGTTTATGATGGTTTTTAATATCAGCTTATTTTCGCATGGTGTATATATCCTGCAGCGCGGCAGGGAGGGCGGTGGTGATACGCTCAAGAATATGCTAAATCCGGGGATTGTATCATCGCTGGCCGCTGTCGCGGTGTTCCTGTTTGAGGTGCCGATTCCGGCTCCGCTGCTGGATCTGCTGAACGCAGTTGGCGGCATTACTTCACCGCTGGCGATGATTGTCATCGGCTCCACAATGGCGGCCGTGAAGCTGTCGGATGTCATCCGTGACAAAATGATCTGCTTCTACACGATCCTGAAAATCGCCATTTACCCGGCGTTGATCTGGTTCCTGTTTCATTTTTTTATCCAGGATCCGATGGTGCTTGGCATCGCGGTGGTGCTGTCAGGTCTGCCTACGGCAGGCAACGTCTCCATGGTGTGCTCCGAATACAACGGGAACCTTCAACTGGTCACCAAAGGCACGTTTCTCACTACGCTGTGTTCGGTGTTGACCATCCCGGTATGGATGTCCATTTTTTAGGTTCTCATCCTTTTAATGAACGGCCTGTCGCCTGGGGACAGGCTTTTTTGCTTGACAATTGCAAATGAGAATCAATATCGTTTAAAATGAATAACGAAGATCATCATCGGAGGGAGCTGTTATTATGCTGGTACAAACCAGAAAGATCACCGTCAAAAAAGGGTTTAGCGATCAAGTTGTGGAACGGTTCGGACAACCCGGGGGCCCAATGAGCGAAATTCCCGGTTTTATCGACAAAACGGTTATGGTCAAAAAAAACCGGAGCCGCGATGAGGAGACGGAAGAAGTGCTGGTGATGATCCGCTGGGAGTCTGAGGAAGCCTGGAAAACCTGGGAAAAAAGCCCCGCGCATATCGAAGGACACCGCAACAGCAGAAATCAGGAAAAACCGGAATTTTTGCTGGACACCCAAGTGTCGATGTATGAAGTGAAAACGCCGTAAGCCTAATTCCGGCAAAATGACCCAACCGCCGTATACCCGGCTGAGCAGTTTAGCGGGATACGGCATTTTTGTGCGGGTGCAAACGTCTGGCCGCAGGTTTTCGCAGGCAGGTTTACGCAGGTCTGGGGTCGAATGATATACATAAGAGATAAGAAATACAGGGGGGAACTTGAATGATTCATAGACAGCCGATTCCTGTACGGGAAGCGATCGCCCGGGTAATGGAGCAGATCCGGACAACCGGCACGGAGACCGTTACATTGGAAAAAAGCTTCGGACGTTATTTGGCCGAGCCGGTCATTGCGGCACACGATGTGCCGCCGTTCAACCGCTCGCCCTACGACGGTTACGCAGTCCGTGCCGCAGATACCGCTACGGCATCAGGGGATTCCCGCCTTGCTTTTCGTGTAGTCGATGCGATTGGGGCGGGACAAGTATCGGATGCGCGGCCCGGCGAGTTTGAAGCGGTACGGATTATGACGGGAGCGCCGCTGCCGGAAGGAACGGATGCCGTTGTTATGCTGGAACAGACCGTGGAGGAAGGACAAAGCTTCACCATCCGTAAACCGTTTGCTCCGCTGGAGAATGTTTCCCTGCAGGGGGAGGATATGCGGCTGGGCGAAACGGTGATACCTGCGGGGCAACTTATTCAGCCCGGTATTGTGGCGCTGCTGGCAACCTTCGGTTATACGCAGGTGAAGACGGCCCGGCGGCCGATGGTCGGAATTTTATCCACCGGCTCCGAGCTGTTAGAAGTCAATGAACCGCTTGTGCCCGGCAAAATACGCAACAGTAATGGCCCGATGATCGCCGCCCAATTGGCGCGGATGGGAATTCCATACAAACTGTACCGCACTTCCGCGGACAGGCTGGAGGATATCGAAGCAGAAGTCAGAGAAGCGATCCAGAATACGGATGTGCTGATTACTACAGGTGGCGTTTCGGTCGGAGACTTCGACTATATGCCGGAAATTTACCGGAGACTTGGCGCGGACGTGCTGTTTAACAAGGTGGCCATGCGTCCGGGCAGCGTTACGACCGCCGCTCGGCTGGACGGGTATCCGCTCTTTGGTCTCTCCGGTAATCCTTCCGCCTGCTTTTCCGGATTTGAATTGTTTGTCCGTCCCGTGCTGGTGGCGATGATGGGCGGACATCGTCCTTATCTGCCCAGAACGACAGCCAGGCTGGCGGAAGACGCCGGCCAACCCAACCCGTTTACCCGGTTCATCCGGGCGGTGTATGACGGGGAAACGGCGGCGCCGGCGGGGTTCAACAAATCCAATGCCGTTTCATCAATCGCCCGGGGAAATGCGCTGATTGTACTGCCGGGCGGAAGCAGAGGTTATGCCGCTGGCGATGAAGTGGATGTCCTGCTGCTGGGGATGGAAGAAGGTTCGGACACATGGACCCTATAAAGATTTTACAGGTGGCCGGATTCAAAAACAGCGGGAAAACAACATTGGTCCATCGCTTGCTTCACGCCGCTAGTGACAGGGGGGCTGCCGTCTCGGTAGTTAAACATCACGGGCATGGCGGGCAGCCGGAGCTTCCTCCACCAAGTACGGACAGTATAAGTTATTTGGAGCACGGTGCCGCCGTTTCCGTTGTGGAAGGCGGAGGGATGATTCAGCTCCACCAGCGGGTGAGTTCGGAGCCGGAGATCGGGGACTTGATTCAGCTAGCCACAGCTCCCGGCACGGACCTGGTTCTAGTGGAAGGCTTTAAGCAGGCCAGTTATGAAAAAGTTGTGCTCGTCCGTACACCGGAGGACTGGGATGAGCTGAAGACGCTCCAAAACATCGTGCTTGTGGTCACGCCCCAAGGCGTAACGCTGCCGAATGTCACCTCTATCTGCCGGGAGGATGCTGACGCTTTGGAACAGTGGTTTGGCGGTTGGTTGGGAGGGCAGCATAAGTGATCATCCTGGGGGCTAAAAAGAATGTGTTGTGTTAGGCTCCGTAGATAAATGGCCCGCTAAAGCCGTCAACAGACGTTTCAGCGGGCTGTTTTGCATGCTGCTAAGGAACACGCCAGCAAGTGCATATCAATTGGCAATGTTTCGCAAGTGCATATCAATTGGCGATAACCCCAAGCGCGCATCATCAGGAGATGTTTCGCAAGCGAAGGCCAACTGGCGATATGTCGCAGGCCGTCATCAGCCGGCGGCAGCTACATCCTCTTTTTTAATAGTGAAAAAGCTGCTGAATGGTCCTCCACGCGCAATAAGATCATGGAAGCTTCCTTGTTCCTGGATCTGTCCTTCTTCCATGTAAATGATTTCATCATACTGGCTAAGCAGCTCATCATTCATGTTATGGGTGATGGTAATCAGAGTCAGCTCCGGGAGGGCTAGCAGTTTGCTCTCAATCTCATAACCTGTCTGGCGGTCAATGGCCGATGTGCCTTCATCCAGAATGAGGATTGGCTTGTTCCGGATCAGCGCCCGGGCGACCGCAATCCGCTGCCGCTGGCCGCCGGAGAGCTGCGAGCCGTTTTCTCCCGCCGGCGACTGGAGACCGTTTGGCAGATAGGAGAGAAACTTATGAATGCCGCTTGTCAGCACCGCACGGTTCAATTCCTGCTCGTCATATTCTTCATGAAGACAAATATTATAGCGGATGTCCGAATCAAACATATAGACGTTCTGGTGAATCGTGGACACCATCTGGCGCAGCAGTTCCTGGTCCAAGTCCCTCAGATCGGCCCCGTCGTAAACGATCCTTCCTTCATACCCCTCATAATATCCGGTCAGCAATTTCACAAGTGTGGATTTTCCGCAGCCGCTTGGACCAACAAGCGCATATTTGCGGCCTTTACGGAGTGTCAGGTGTACACCACGGATTACGGGGAGGTCCTGCGAATAGCCAAAACGGAGCCCTTTCGCTTGGAGCCGGTCGTTAAATTTTGGCTGAAGAATGCCGGCGGATGAGGAGGTGATTTTGGAAGACTTAGACGCCTTATTTTTTTTCGAATTATTAGGTGCCCCCGCATCACCGGCGAGTTCATCCATACGCTTGATCACCGGCTTGATTCCCTGAAGCTTCGGCAGGTTCTGCATAATGATAAGCACGGGACCAACAAAACCGCCGCTAAGCTGCACGAGGGCCACAAGGCTTCCTGCAGACAGCTTGCCTGCCAGAATCAGATAACCGGCGATAAAAACGACTGCGAATTGAGTCAAAATCGCCAGAGTGTGCGAGACGCTCTCATTTAACGCAAACAGCCGGTCCGCACGAAAACGGGAATTTGCTGCTTGACGGTTCTCCGTCTGGAACCGGTTTTCCGCGTGTCTGCCCATAGCATAAGACTTGATCACTTCGTATCCGGACAGCAGATCTTTTAGTTTGGAAGTGAAAACAGACATCTGCTCCGACACCGCGTTTTGTCTGGACTGCATCGCTTTGCCGAACAGGGAAGGGACAATAAACATCAGCAGCATACAGCCCAGAAGAATGAGGGTGACCATCGGGCTGATATACAGCAGCACCACAAGTGAAGCCGCAAATACAACCGCATTTTCGATGGTAAGGAGCAGGGGAGAGAGGTAGTTTTCCTCCACAAGCTTTGTATCATTGGTCAAGGCCGACAAATAATCCGCCGTATTGCTGGAGGCAAATGTTTCGGGATTTCGCTGCATAACGCCCCGAAATACGCTGCCCCGCAGGGAAATGGTCACATTGCGAATGAGCGCCTTGGTGCAAAGGGCGTAAAGATAGCCAAGCAGGCTGAGGAGCAGCAGGTAGCCAGCCGAAATCCATACAATTTGTATGAATTGTGCACGGTCTCCAAGCATCGCGGCGTCGATAACTTTCTGCAGAATTAGTGCGATAAATACGGATGCCGCCGACGTAATGATGCTGAATAACAGGGTGACAGCAAGCAGCCCTTTGTGCTCACGTAACGCTAATTTCATGATTCATCCACCTCATTTAGTTAGAAGTACATTTAATTTGTAAGATGAAGATAACACATTAGTTTGGTTGTAGTCAAACGAATTAGATGTTGATCATATATGGAGGCAAAAAAATTCCCGCCTTTTCAAGCGGGAATTTTCTTTTATCGCAGAGCATGCGGCTCAAATTCACAGCAAAAACTGTTCTAGATCAGACACCAGTTTACGCAGCTGCTCCGTCTCCAAATGATAGTTTACTTTTCCGCCCCGTTTGTCGATCCCGACCAATCCGCAGGCTAGCAGAACGTTCATATGGTGTGAAACCGTGGCGGCGGAAAGACCCAGCTGCTCGGCAAGCTCGAGATTATATTTTGGACTGGATTTAAGCGATGCGAGAATCTGCAGCTTACTGTTGTCGCTCAGTGCTTTAAGCCGCACAAGTAAATATTCCCTGGCGTCGGCGTCGGCCTGGCCGGTCATCGGCAGTGCATCAACATACAGACCGTAATAGCATTTCGTCCGGTACATAGCCTGTCCAAGCGGCATGACCAGAGCAGGATACACGGAAGCTTCTTTAGCGAACAGATTGACCAGCTTCATAAACTGCTCGTCTTTCCGGCTGTTCACGGACTTGACGTAATCGTTGATCAGTTTGCGAAGCGGTTTGTCTACTTCTTTTAGCGCTTTGGATGCGGCGTCCAAATTGTCATTAACGGCAGAGAGCAGCAGAGGCAGCCAGCGGTGCGGCTCTTTTAAAAACACCATCAGCTTCCACTTTACGCTATCGTCAAAAGGGAGCTGGTCGAGAAACGCGAACACATCGTTCAATGAATCAAGTGGAGGAGTTTCCTTCGACCGGCTGCCGAAGTCTTCCGCGCCCGGACTGCTGTGCAGGAGGTCAACAACTTCCGTCCGGATCTGTTCCACCGATGGGAGCTCGTCAGCTTTCAGCCAGTGTTCATTTTCACATATCAGGGTAAGTATGACCGAAAAAAAGTTGTCATTCTGGTCCTCAAAAAAGAAAGCATATTCCGGTTTGTAACTCCGGTGTTTGAGAAAAGCCTGGACATATTTGTCTATAGTCTTCAGGTGCTTGGTGTAAAAGGCTTCGCCGTCGATGCCAAACTTGTTTAGTTCATCGATTGTTTCTTGCTTGTTGCGTTCCATATTACAGCTCACATAGAGCAGGCCCAGCGTCTCAAAAATCAGGTCCGGTTCTTGATGGATTTGGATATTCATAAATCCTCCGTTAAATCGTGGTTTAGGCAGGCGTCTAACTTATTATATTGCGGTAAAATCTTGTAAGCAACCGATATGGCTCTGATTCAACCCGGCGCTGCTGTGTGAGACCGATGGCTAACTGCTGGTCTACGGGTTCTACAACGAGCGGATGCGAACGCAACCTTTCACCCCGGCGGACGTCTAATCAGCAGGAAGAAAATTCCGTTACATACATCATACGGAGGGACGACAAATGACATTTTTCAGCTTTACAACCGGAACAGGCGCCGCCGGACAAAAATATAAACTCAAGCGAGTTGCGGCCGTGGCAGCCGTACTTGCGGTAATCGCAGGCTCTCTGCCGGACAATAGTCAGGCGGCATCACAATCCGCACCTCAGTCTGCAACCCGGACGGCTTCCCAGTCCACACCTTCATTTACTACCCTTTCATTTCTCCAGCTCGCAACCTCAACAGCGACCCCGGCGGGTACCGGGAAATCATCTTCAGCCCCAGCCATCTCGCAGCCGGTTTTGATCGGAAAAGCGATTCAGGGCTGGAATGTGGGTGTAACAGTAGACGGCAGGCAGATTATATTACCGGCTTTTCTGGCCGACGATGCGCTGATCGTTCCGCTCGTTCCGCTTGTCCGGGCTATGGGTTATACGGTTCATTATAAGGCGGGTTCGGGCGAATTCACATTGACCAAGGGACACCGGACCATTGAAACGACGCTTAATCACAGTGCATACAAGGTAAACGGCTTCGTTTCCAGTGCGAAAACGCCGTTTGTTTGGGGCGAAACCACTTATGTGCCATTGCGGCAAATTGCTGACTTATCCGGTTATTCCTTAACCTCTGGGGGAAAGGACCGGTATGTATTGAAAGCGCCTGTTGAAAACGACCTGAAAGTAATGGCGTCTGAAGCCCTGACCGGCGGAAAGGAGCCTTACGCCTTCTCCATAACGTATCCAGTGGTATCGGGATGGAGCAATCAAGAAGCGATGGGACGAATAAACCGGTTTTTGAAAAATGAAGCAGAAAAGTGGGCGAATCAGGCGAACAAGGAGCTTGCCGCAGCGTGGGAGGCTTATCCCCACAAGGAAAACCTGGAGGATTACGCGCATGTGCCCCCTTATGATTTTCAGGTCGAGTGGACGATCGCTTCCAACGAAGGAGGGCGGCTCAGTCTGTATGCTGACACCAACCTTTACAAGGCAAATCAAGACCGCAGCGCCAGATACAGCTGGACGTTTGATCTTGCGACCGGTGAAGTGATGACACTGGCACAGGTGCTGGGCGGCAGTGCGGATGCGGTGGAGAAGGTTAACCAGCGGGTGCGTCTTCGAATCGCTTCCGGAGAAGTAAATCCGCCGGTAACCGCTGCATTTCAAGAAGTGGGGAAGCCGGGAACCGGATGGTACATCGAACATGGCGGGATCGTTGTCTATATTGACCAGAAGAAGCAGGGATATGGTGCGGAAGATCCATCTATTGTACGTGTTCCGCTGTACCAAATTCCAGCGCTCTAGCATAAATTCAGCTTACGCATGACGCTGAACGTTTTGCTGTTATGAAGCACAGAAACAAACATGGGCCGCCCCGCAGTTAGGTGTTTATGACTGCGGGACGGCCCATTTATATCGGATGGCCGCTGATAAGCTGTAGTTAGAAAATACGGAACAACAGATAAATCCCCGCAAAAATTCCAATAAGAACCGCCCATGTAATGAGTTCGTCATTGATGCTTGGGACGCCTCGGGTATGCAGATGTTTGGATTTATGGTCATAGTTGGCCTTGTGGCCTAAATGATCGGTAGTGGGAGCGGGAGGGGGCGTGCTGCCGTCAAACATCGGGATCACTCCTTTTTCGCTTTATATTTTAATTATATCCTCATACAGTGCAAGAATCTACCATTTTACAAGAAAATATCCAGGAAGCCTATGGGAAACATGAAATTTCGTAACCAAACGGAATCGGCCGCCGTATATGGGATAAGATTTGATAACAACGAATACGCTCTAGTACGCCTTGATCCTTTTTTTGAGAGGACTACACATGATGTACAGGGATGACTATAACGAATTGAGGGTATTGCCTATGAATACAACTTATGCGGAACAAGCGATGTCGGGCTATCAGCAAGCTGAAGAGAAGGCAGCCCGATATTTCGCAGAGCTTGGCGGACAGATTCAAGAACGCTCTTTTATCCCGGCATTAACGGCTGATTTTCAGGAGTGGAAGCGGGCGCATCTGCCGCCGCCCTGGTGGCTCAAACTGTTATCGCGAAGCAAAAGCAAGCCGGACAGCAGGGATGAACGGCTGTACATTCAATGGCTCGACCGGACGGGACGGCTGAACAATTATTTGGACCGCAGCGTGTCCTACTTTTATTTACGCGATATGGGAAAAACGCTGGATTCAGACGATACGCGGTCACGCGTTGCCCGCATGGTGTCTGACCTGAGTCAGCGGCTGATACGTTATGCCGAATCCGGAAGCGACCGGAAGACATTATCCGGCATGGATATTTGGTACCGCAGAGCGCAAAAAGAAGGCGTAGAAGATGCCGTCATCTGGCTGATCGGCAAACTGCATGCCGTTTCGAATCATCTTCCGGACGGCATGGATGCGGAACAGGCCCAGCGGAAGCTGATCAAGATTATCCTTGGGGTTGTCCTGCATGTTGTGGATGATATGGAGCCGGAACTCCCGCGGTCCGAACGGGCTGAAAGGCTTGATGCGGCCATCCGGATTGGTTACTCTTACGGCTTAACATACCCTTTTATCGACGATCTGCTGGACTCGCCGGTACTCAGTGAAACGGACAAAAACCAGTTCACCCGGATGATTCGAACTGCGCTGCTAACGGGGACCGTACCGGGGCTTGGCGAATGGAAAGGGAAACACACGGAGCTGATTGCCTATGTGCATGCAGAGCTTCGTGAAGCGTTTGAGACAATTCGTAACCGGCAGCGCCCGGAGTTGCGGCAGCTTTTTTTCGAACAGGCTTACGTGTTTTTTCAAGCCCAAGAAATCGACCGGAACAAAGACCTGTCGAACGGAACGTACACGAACGAAGAACTCTATCTGCCAGTGATCCTGAAATCCGCCTCCTCGCGGTCGATTGTCCGCTCCGTTCTGAGCGCGCCGCCGGATGAAGGATTTGAACAGCGGACGTTTTATTACGGGATCTATAACCAGCTCGCCGATGACTATGCCGATTTGTTCACTGATTTGGAAGAAGGAGCAGTTACCCCGTACACCTATTACTGGAAATACCGGAACGAGCGTACCGACCTGCTCAATCCGTTTGAAGTCTACTGGACGGTCATTTCTCATCTGATTCACCAAGTATACCGGTCTGATCCATCGACACGTGAGGTCATCCTCGACCGTGCAATCAACGGACTGAAACGCAGCCGGGAGCGGCTCGGCGATGCCAAATATAACGAGCTGATGTCAGTGCTGACCACCGGAATGCCGGATTTCAACCGGATGATTCAGCAGCTGGTCTACAAAGCGGAAGACGTCGATTTTTTCGACAAACTGCTGCGGGACCGGATGCTGACGGATTTAAGGACGGACCGGGAAGAGCAGGAGCATTTTAGAGCAACTATTGATAGGGTTCGCGTTGAAATCAATAATCTGCTGCCTTTGTCGGCTGAGGAGAATCTTCCTTCGATTCAGGCTCCGTTAATTGATGCGGCCAACTTTGCTCTCCAAGGGGATGGCAAACGAATCCGGCCGATCATGACCTGGGTTATGGCCGTGGAGCAGTATCACCTCGACCCGGCGTCCATTGCACCGCTGCTGCGGTCATTGGAATATATGCATACCGCTTCGCTTATTTTTGACGATCTGCCTTCTCAGGATAACGCCGCCAGCCGGAGGGGACGGCCGACGCTCCATCAGCTGCATGATGAAGCCACCGCGGAGCTGACAGGGTTGTTCCTCATCCAGCGGGCGGTTGGCGAGCAGGCGGCGCTTGACCGGTATGATCCCGCCGCCGTACTGAAGCTGATCCGGTATTCCGCACGCAAGACGGAAGAAATGTGCGTGGGCCAGGCGATGGATTTGGAGGGAAAAGGGAAGCCGCTTACGCTTGAGCAGCTGAACGAGCTCTGTTTTTACAAGACGGGAATCGCCTTTGAAGCTTCGCTGGTCATGCCGGCGATCCTGGCGGGAGCGGAGCAGGGGGAAATCGAAGCGCTGAAGAAATATGCGTATCACGCCGGAATCGCTTTTCAGATCAGGGATGATCTGCTGGATGTGGAAGGAGACCGGGCGCTGCTTGGCAAGCCTGTCGGTCAAGACGCGGAGAACAATCGGTCCACTTTTGTTTCGGTGCTGGGGATGAAGGCGGCGAGACGGGAGATGTGGGAGCACTACTGCCTGGCGACGGAAGCGCTGGCTGGTCTGCCGCGGCGTATTCCTTTTTTGAAGCATCTGCTGCAGTATCTTGTGCATCGGAACCGGTGATAGAAATCGCGTAACGACATAGAAATAAACGATAAAACACAGGAGGGCAGGATTGCTTTCCTGTGTTTTGTGCTGTTTTTGAACGGGCAAGCTTTCTTTAGGGAATGAACAATATAGTTGGGGCGTTTCTATCCGTGCATCACTAGAGTTCTTTTTTCATATAATAACGTGTGTTTCCAGGGAGCGGCACATTCTCCAATGTCCCAAACACTTCATAACCATTTCGCAAGTAAAACTGCGGGGCTTGGAAGTCTTGGGTATCCAAATGAATTGTTTTGCCTCCCTCTGCTCGTGCTTCTTGTTCCAAACGCTGCAGCAGCGACTGGCCGATGCCTTGGCCCCGGTGCGATTCTTCAACCCATAAAATTTCAACAAATACCCCGTCTCCAAACCGGTGTCCCAAAATCCCGCCGATGGCTACTTCATTTTGATCGCGAACCAAAAAGTTAAGCGGCTGATAGGTTGCTTCGCTTACTTTCTTTTGGTTGAATCCATATAGTTCGTTCCGAATCCGGTCAAGCGAATGGGTTGGATCTTCGGTAACTTGATGAATTGTGTACATAGCAGTATCCTCCAGCATTGATTCGACTTTATCGTTTTAGACTCGACAGCATGATGTGATTTTTCTCGTTCAGCGATCAAGTTCAAACCTATTGTATAAGCAAAAGGGATAAAATGGCAATGAAAGCGGCAGAAAGCTGTTGAGCGCATAGTTGCTGATCCATAGGCGCATCCTACAATTGATGCTTTTATGAAAGGCGGTCTGCTTGATGAACACACAACGAGCCCAAGAAATCGCCAAATCTCCGGTTATGGCTGCCGTATGGTGTGACGGCGTACAAGTGTACATTCAGCATGTAAATGAGCAGCAGGAGACGGCGCGGATTTATCCGCTTCAAAGCCCGGAGGAAGAGCGGGAAGTTCCTTTGTACACTTTGACGGAAGCTTGAATTGTTTTTTTATATTATGGAAGGAGGAACGTGCACATGAAGCCAAACGATCAGAAAGCGCGGGAAGCGGACAATCTTAACGGGAATGACCGGACAGATGATACAGTTCGGGAGGTACCGGCCACTACGGATGTGAATGATGCGGTAGCCGCCATGACTTCACATATCAATAAATATGATATACCGGAAGAAGTTGAATAAGCATTAGAGACTCACCCTCTCTGGATCGTCCGACTGAAGGAGATAGGATCCCGGGAGGGTGTGTTGGTTACCATGCAGACAAAGGATCGCTGATCTTTTTGTACAAACGACAAGATTTAAACACAGCTATCTTTGTGAAAATTAACAATAAATGCGCTTACATGTGATAGTGTGCAACTGTATGGGTAAATAGGAAGTAGAAGCCTGTAACACATCCCACCACTGTCAGGAGGTCATACCGATGAGACAGGAAGGCAGCTTTGTCAAAGGATTAGGTTGGGCAGTAGTGTGCAGTGTCCCGCTGTATGTTTCCATGTGGGGCTGGATGGAATGGGTGCATTCCTGGTTTTAATAGATGTAAGCGCGAACAATGAAGAGCCGCGGCATAATCGGATTTCTTCATCCCAATAATAAGCAGTGTCAACAAGCGCCGGTCAAATGACTGGCGCTTGTTCGTGTGGTTAGAATTCCGGAAAGTTGGGTCCGGAGTTCTCCGTTTAATCCGTACTGAACTATTAAATTACAGACTAGCGGGGATGGTACGGAGGCAATTTGGAGATGCCCGCGACAGCTCCATCCCCCTCTGTCTCTCCCGCTCACTCAATAGATCTAAATGTCACGCGAAGAAAACAGCTTAACGGACAACAGATAAGACAAGGTCAGCACAACCAGGAGACCAACGAGCCCAATCAGGATGGGCAGCGTTTCCTGCCCGTAGATGTCCAGCCACTGGCTGAGACCCGATAAGGACCCGCGAAAGGGTGCGATCAATAATCCGGATAAAAAAACCGTGGACATTACAAACACCAGATTTACTACTTGAGCTCCTCTTGGACCAAGCCAGAAAAAAATGGGGAAATAAACAGAGACCAGTAAAGGAACGGCAAGAAGACTAAGTAACAATTCAGTGAGCGGGTAGGCGTCTGACGTCAGCCCAAACAGCTTCATTCCCGCAAACATTACAGAATACAGGACCATTCCAATCAGGCAAAACGGCACAATCGACAAGTATTTGGACAAAACGACTTCACTCCGGCTAACTGGCAGACTGATCACAAACCGTTGATTGATGTTTCTTGTATCGAGCGAACATGCATTAATCAGCATCAGCATTGACGGCATTACGGCGATGACGCCGATTCCCGCCATATCGAAATAGGACATATACAGCGCGTACGGGATGAGCAGCAGCAGAAATTTACGGACCAGCAAAATGTCTTTCCGGATCAGGTACAGTGAGTTACGCACGGACACCGCTCCTCTTGACAGTAAAATAAATGATTTCTTCAAGCGTGGGTTTCTCCACAATTGCCATTTCCTTAAAATGCCGTTCCGCCATGGCGCGGTCGCTCACCAGTCCTTCAAAGCCGTGATTCGTCTCCCGCAGTCCAATAAACCAGCCGCGAATGTCCCGGTCGAGCAGGTCGCTGCCGCCTTTGATCAGCGCGTACCGTTCCAGCACTTCATCTTTCATTTCATCGAACACCAGTTTTCCCTTGTTAACAAACACGATGTAGTCCGCAATCCGGTCCAGATCCGTTGTAATATGAGTAGAAAAAAGGATCGAACGCGACTCGTCCTGGATATAATCAGCCAGCAGATCCAGCAGCTCACGGCGGAACACCGGATCAAGCCCCGCGGTCGGCTCATCCATGATCAGGAGCTCCGCCTCATGCGACATGGCGACGGCCAAGGCGAATTTCATCTGCATGCCTTTGGACAGCTTGGAAATCCTCAGGTTCTCCGGAAGCTCAAACGAATCAATGTACTGCCGGAAGACTTCATCATTCCATGCCGGATAAAAAGGGGCGAGGATCCGTTTCATCTGCCGGATCGTCAAGTGGTCGTAATAGAAGTTTTCGTCCGACACATAGCCGATCCGGCCGCGGTAATGCGGTTCCTCCTGGCCGTTCACCTGCCGGCCGAAAACCGAGATTTCCCCGCGGTCTGGGCGGACCATGCCCATGATCAGCTTGATCAGTGTACTTTTGCCCGCGCCGTTTGGTCCAATCAGTCCGGTGATATACCCCTGCCTGACCGAAAAGGACAAATCCTGCAAGAGAAACTGCCCATAGTTCTTGTGAACGCCTTTCAGTTCGACCGCCGTGTTCATTCGCTTTCCTCCTCATACAGCATCCGTATTACTTCGAGCAACTCATCGGGACCCCAGCCAAGCTGCAGGCCGTCCCGCACGGCGTCCCGCAGCTTGGCTTCCAGCAGCCGGATCCGCTGCTCGCGCAGAAAATCGGGGCTTACGCCGGACACAAACGATCCCTTGCCCACGAGGGAGTGAATCAGTCCTTCCCGTTCCAGCTCTTCGTAGGCACGTTTGGTTGTGATGACACTGATTTGCAGGTCTTTGGCCAGCTGACGGATTGACGGGAGCGGGGTGTCCGGCTTCAGCTCGCCCTGCAGGATCATCTGCCGGATTTGCCCTGTAATTTGGGCATAAATCGGCTCACCTGATGTATTCGAGATTAAAATATTCATCCGTTCACCTACAATCGTTAGTTATGGCTGTTTGCATATGGCGTAATAGACAGCCCCGAACACCGGCACGATCCCGGCGCAGGAGAGCGGAAAGGGCAGCAGGAGCGGCAGCAGCAGCGGAAGGCAGTAGGCCCAGGACCGGTATTTGGCCGGATTCGTCCACAGCTTCTGTGCGGTCGTCCAATTCAAAATCGGCCTGCGTTCGTCATTCTTCAGACGGACAGCGCAGCCGGCAAGCAGCAGTTCCCAGCTAAACAGTGTTTCCGCCGCAGGCAGCGGTTCGGCATTCAGCACATACAACCCGCCCGTATTGATAAGAAAGCCAATACTCATCAGTCCAGCATAAAACACATACTTTTGCATAAACAGACGAGCCGGCGGAACGGGAAGCGACTGGAGCAGCACCCGGTCCGTTTTATCCAGCGAATAGAGCATGGCGGCCGGTGACGAAAAAAGAAGCAGAAACGCCGCAGCCGGAAGCGCTGCATCAAGTGTAAATTGGCGTGTCTCTAACAAATTGTGACAGAAAAAACCAACAAACAGAATCGTTACGGCATAGTTCAGCACCATCGGCTTCGAACCACGAAATCTTCTCCATTCTCGTTGTAAAAAAGAGTACCCGCCACGTGCAGCCGTTCCCCGGCGGCTTCGCTCGCGAACGGGAACGGGCCGGAGCAGCGTAGGATACGGTTTGACTATGATCCATAACCCATGAGCGGTGCACCAGACCGCTCCAGCGGGCGGCGCGAGCAGGATCAGCAGCAGGGCCAGCACTGCGGCACAGAGATGGATGGCCAGGCTGGCGAAGCGTTTGGCTTGGATCAAGTTCCCGGCTAATACGCCTGCAGCAACGGAATAAAGAGTCAAAAAAAGAAAAGCTCCGATCCAGTAAAGCATTTCGATCGCCGAAAGCGCTCCAGTAATCCCCAGAAACAAAGGGAGCAGCAGAAAAAACAGCGTTCTCCGCAAGCAGGTATCCACCAGGATGAAGCCTATTTCTGCGATCCAGAAGGAGCGGGAGGAAACCGGCAGCATCACTGCCAGGCTCATAAACGGCTCACGCCACTGTGCAAGCACAAACAAAATGGTAAGGTACACATTCATCAAAATTAAGGAGCCGGTGATATAGGGCTGGTCCAAAATTCGATGATCGATGCCCGCCTGCCGGATAAGCACAATTTCAAAGCAGGCAAGCGCGGCCAGTCCGATGCTCATGCGGAGCCAATCCCGCCGCTTATGTTTTCCGTAGAATTGCCGGAACAAAAGTCCCGGCAGCAAGGTATGGTTATTCATTGTGCACCACTCCAAAAAACAGGCTGTGCAAATCCTGCTTCCGGTCTACGGGCAGAGAAGCGGCAATTTGTCCCCGGTGAAGGATAAAAATATGGCTGCAAAACCGCTGCACGATCTCCAGCAAATGGGAAGAAAACAAAACGGTTCCTCCCCCTGCACAGTATTCCTGAAGCTGCTTATAAAATGTCTCAATGGCTTCCACATCGAGACCCACAAGCGGTTCATCCAGCAAAAACAAAGGAGGGCGGAGCAGAAGGCCCGTCATCAGCACGGTTTTCTGCCGGTTGCCAAGCGATAACTCACTGATCGTCCGGTCAAGGTACTGGTCACAGCAAAAAGCTTCCGCCATGCGCAGCAGGTCCAGCCGGTCAAGCGGTACGCCATACAGATTGTGAATGAACTCCACATACTGCCGCATGGTAAGCTCGTCAAACAGCAGCGGCGCGTCGGCGGCGAAATATCGGTGTTTTTTGGCGGCAAGCCACTGCTGTTCCGATGCCTCAGGTGTAATTTCCGTATCAACAATACGAAACCCGCCTGTAAAAGAGCGGCTTACTCCGCAGAGCGTATGCAGCAGCGTTGTTTTGCCTGCGCCGTTTACGCCTAAAAGTCCGTAGACCTGGCCTGAATTAAGCTGGAGCCGGGTCCCTCTTAGCACCTGCTGTCCGCTTTCGTATTCCACGGATAAATCGCGGATCTCAAGAACCGTGTTCATTTCCGCATCCCCTTCAGTGCTTTCAATCCGTACAAGGGACCCGCCGCCAGGAAAATAATACCCGAAATCCATTCGCCCTGAAAAATAAATAAAAAACCCGCGACCACGAAAACCGCGGCAACAGCAAAACGCATGATGGTATGACGGTCCATATGCGATACGCCTCCTCAACCCAAATAATATAATGTATATATGTAATATATACATTATGCACACAAGGGTCAAGTCTGTTATTTGTTTTCCTGCGGCTGCGGGGCGGTTTCTTTTGTAATGTTCGCATATTTGACCAATTCAGCGGCGCCTTCCATCTGCAGAATCAACAGCCGGTCCAGGTTATGGAGCGCCAGCTCGAAAGACCGTTCAACTTCGCTAAAGTGCCGGCTGTCGAGTTCATCAAGCAGCACCTTCATCCGGTCGATAAAAAAGACGGTTTTTCTTAAACTGACAATCACAAAAATTTTGCGGAGCTGCTTTACGTTGTACAATCGGTAGCCATTGGCGGGGTTCCGCTCGGACACAATCAGGCCTTCGGCCTCCCAATGCCGGATGGCCGAGGGGTTGACGCCGGCAAGCGCCGCGGCTTCGCCGACCGAAAGGGACGAAGTCCCTTTAATCCCCAATATTTCAGGAAAATCGGTCTGCCGGATCAGCTGCATCACTTCTTCGGTCCGCTGCTTCTCCAGCTGCAGCAGATGCATCTGCCGGTTCAGCAGCCAGCAGGCTTTGGATAACCGGTGTTCCTTCATGTGACGCATGGCTTCGTAAGCTACCGGGATATCATAACCGCGCAGGAGGGAACGGAGGGTCGTCAACGCCTGCAGGTGCTCCGGCAGATAAATCCTTCGTCCGCTATCTGTTCTCGGAATTTCGGGGAGAAGCCCCTGGTCCTCGTATCTGCGTAAAGTAGTGGTGCTCACCTGGAGCACATCGGCCACTTGCTTTGGGGTGTACCGGGTGTGCATCGCATACCTCCTGTTTAAAGTAAGACCTTAAAGTCCGGCAACAACTTTTGCCGCTCAAATTTCTTATTGTACAAGAGTTTATTATATCAAAACCGGAAGATTGCATGAATGTAGTACGATGATCGTATCCAAGTAAAATGAAGGAGGGAACGATGTTGTCCCATTTGCAAATTAGAGGCGCTAGGGAAGGCAATCTCAAAAATATATCGCTGGATATCCCGCGAAACCGGCTTGTTGTAATCACTGGCTTGTCAGGCTCCGGTAAATCGACGCTTGCAGTCGATGTCATATACCAGGAGTGCCAGCGTCAGTATCTGGAGGCGATCGGCTATCAGGGGATACGGAAGCCCGATATCGATGCCGTCCGCAACGTGTCGCCCGCCATCCGGATTACCCAGACGGAATCGAACCGTAATCCCCGCTCCACACTGGGCACGGCAACGGATATCTATACTGATTTACGGATGGTCTACGAAAAGCTGGGACGCCGGGTTTGTCCGCACTGCGGCCGCAAGGTGGACGCGGCGGACTGCCGGGAGGAGACCGAAAAGTCGGGCGGCGAATTCAGAGTGTACATGTTCTGCGCACACTGCGGCTATCGGATGGACAAGCTGACGCGCAGCCATTTTTCGTACAATACCAGAGAAGGAGCCTGTCCGGAGTGCCAAGGAATGGGGAGCAGGCTGACGCCTAATCTTAAGCGGATTCTTCATCCGGAGCAGTCGCTGGAGAACGGCGCAGTGGATTATTGGGTCGTAAATTATAAGGAATATCAGCTTGGAGTGCTGATTAAAGCGTTCCGCCATTACGGAATTCCGTATGTTCCGGACACGCCGGTGGCTGGGTTCAGCGATATCCAAAAGTCCATTTTGTATTATGGAGTGGAGCATGAATCGATTCAAGCAGCTTATCCGGATGTTCCGCTTCCCAAATCGGCATCGGAAGGGAAATTTGAGGGTGTCCTAACAACGCTGTGGCGGCGGCTTGCGGACAAGGGCGGCGATAATACGTCGGTCCGGCCTTATTTTGATTCCTGTCCATGCAGTGCCTGCAGCGGCGAACGGCTGAACGAAACGAGCCGGAACGTTACGGTAGCGGGTGCAAGGCTGCCGGAACTCAGCGGGATTTCTTTAGAAGAACTGCTGGAGTGGATCCGGAAGCTGGAGCGGGAGCTGAGCCCGGCGCAGCGTGTATTGGTGCAGGCATACACCGGCGATTTGGCCACAAAAATCGAACGGCTGATTCAGGTCGGTCTGGGTTATCTGTCCCTCGACCGGCAAAGCGTTACGCTCTCGGGCGGGGAACGGCAGCGGGTCAAGCTGGCGGCGGCGCTGCATTCCGAGCTGACCGGCGTGCTGTATATCATGGATGAACCGACAATTGGACTTCATCCGAGGGACACCCGGGGGATGATATCCGCTCTGAAGCGGCTTCGGGACGGAGGCAACAGCCTGATCTTGATTGAACACGATATCGAGGTGATGAAAGAAGCCGATTATTTGGTTGATATCGGTCCAGCCTCCGGCAAAAACGGGGGTGAAGTGATTGGAACCGGTACGCTGGAAGAACTGACGCAGCAAGTTTCGTCGGTAACCGGCGCCTACTTACGAACCTCGCTTGAGCAAAAGCCGCGCCCGCGCCGCCAAGGGGACGGAGGAAAGCTAACGATCCGGAATGCCTCGCTCCATAATTTGAAGCAGGTTCATGCGGAAATTCCTACAGGATGTCTTGTGGCCGTGACGGGGGTATCGGGTTCTGGCAAGTCCACACTGGTGTTAGATGTGCTTGCTGCGGCGGCCGAGACTCCGGGGATGAGCGGAACGGAAACGGCTGTCGTTGAAGGGCTTGGCGCTTTTCGGCAGATCGTTACGATGGAGCAAGCCGGTGTAGCGAGAATGAAGCGGTCCAACGCAGCTACCTTTTCCGGATTGTATACGGAGATCCGGGGCATTTTTGGCGCGCTTGAACAGGCGAGGGATCTAGGGCTGGATGCCCGGCACTTTTCCTTTAATACAAAAGGGGGTCGGTGTGAAGAATGCGGCGGTCTGGGCAGCGTCACCAGCAACATGCTGTTTTTTGAAGACTTGGAGGTCATTTGTCCCTCCTGCGGCGGAAATCAATTTAATGACATGGTGCTATCGGTTAAATTCCGCGACCATTCGATAAAGGACGTGCTGAACCTGCCGGTAGATGAAGCATTGAAGCTGTTTGAAGATTATCGAAAGCTGGCTCAAGGTCTGCGGCTGATCCAGGAAGTGGGACTTGGGTATCTGGAGCTCGGCCAATCGCTTACTACGTTATCGGGCGGGGAAGCACAGCGGCTGAAACTGGCCAGGGAACTGCTTGCCAGCCGGGGAAAAAGCGGATTGTATGTAATGGACGAGCCGACAACGGGACTGCATCCGGTGGATGTGGAGCATTTTCTGCGGCTGATTCACCGGATGGTGGATGCCGGCAGCACGGTTATCATTGTCGAACACAATGAGCAGGTCATTGCCGAAGCCGACTGGATTCTGGAGATGGGACCGGAAGGCGGAAACAAAGGGGGCGAACTTGTGTATGCGGGACCGCCTGCCGGACGATAGGTTTGGATAACAGCAGTTCCGCGGACCAGCAGACCTAAGACCCGATATGCTGCTAGACATGACAAGAAGAATTAAGAGAGCAAGACCGGTCAAAAATCGCCGAGTGAACTTTATTATAATGGACGAAACGCATATTTCACCGGGAGGTTAAACCATGTTTACGTTCATTAAAGAATTGATCGGGACAGGCACAGAGCTGCTCAGCTTGTTTTTCTCCGGCCTGCTTCCTGCACCTTATTATTACTGGTTTGCGGGGATCGCGGCGCTTGGCGTCGTCCAGTTGGTCCGTGAGCACCGTGCCGGTCTGACCGAAACGAATTATCCAAAACGAACGCTGCTCGAACTCCTTGTGTTCTTCGGGGGTTGGGTAGCGGCTGTGATCCTGATCCGCTTTTTGGCGGAAACGGTCAAGGGCGGAATGACGCACCAGACCCCGGACACTTATTATGAATGCGGAGCCATACTGCTGACCGCGCTTTATTGCACTTATTTTGTTGTGTTCAGCGTCCAGCGAAGCATGGACCGGCTCGATGTGAAGCAGATGGTTAGTTTTATATCCGGGTTCGCTGTCACTTACGTGCTGTATTTTGCGGCCGAACATTATTTTTCCCCGGAATGGCATCTCTCGGGGGCTTTTCAAATTCTGCTGTCCGCTGTGATGGGCGCGGCAGGGGTGGGGCTTAGAGCGATTTGGGAAATTCAACTGGAGGAGCGGGAAGCGGAGGCTGCTTGATGAATCGCAGCCGCCGGACCTAAGCGAATTGGCGCAGCTCTTTTGTCAGCAGCACATGGGGAATTCCATCTTCCATAAACACTTCCGAATCCGTATGGTAACCCAGCTTGTGATAAAAGCCCTCGGCCTGGGTTTGGCCGTGCAGCAGCACCCGTCCCCGCCCTTCCTTCACAGCGATCTCCTCAAGCGTGCTTATGATTACCCGCCCCAGGCCGTATTGACGGTAAGGGGCAAGCACGCAAATCCGTTCCAGCTTGCCGGCATTCCCGTAGGGTCTGATTCTTCCTGTTCCGGCAGGCTCCCCATTATAAAACACCAAAATATGCTTGCACTCCGCATCCGGCAGATCATATTCATCAAATTCGTCCTCCAACGGGACATGCTGCTCCTTCACAAACACTTCGGTCCGGATATGACGGGCATGCTGCCATTCTTCCTCGTTATTGATAAATTGCACTTGCATTCCATATGCCCCTTTCTTATTCTTTAATTGAAGATACCCGTGCAGGCGCGGGCGGCGATTAGACAAAAGTTGCTGGATTGATTATATCGCGAGGTCTAATTGTTGTAAATACAACATAGTGCGAGGTAGAGTATGTCGGATATATTGAGAGAAATCGGAATGATCGCCAGAGCGCTCGATTCCATCAGCAACATCGAATTCAAGGGACTTGACCTCACTAAGGGCCAATATTTGTACCTGGTGCGGGTGTGCGAGCATCCTGGAATCATCCAGGAAAAACTGGCCGAAATGCTCAAAGTGGACCGGACAACGGCAGCAAGAGCGGTGCAAAAACTGGAGCTGCAAGGGTTCGTAACACGGCGGGGCGATGCGGACAACAAAAAAATCAAACGGATTTATCCGACGGAGCGGGGGGAGCAGGCGTATCCTTTTTTGAAAAGAGAGGGGGAGCATTCCTGTGCCGTTGCTTTGTCGGGGATCGCGGATGAGGAGGCCGAACGTTTATTGGCACTGCTGAAACAAGTCCGGCGCAACGTTGAAGCGGATTGGGAGTTTGTAAAAAAGGGAGGCAAGCGGAATTATTAACGCCTGGCGCAAACCATTTTTGGAGGAGGCGGCGTTCATGAAGTCAAGCGTTGGGAGTGTCCTTTTGCTGCTGCTGGTCATTTTATCAGGCTGTAGCGGGTCAACCCAAGGAAATCCTGAGTCGGGCGGCAGTGAGACTGGGCAATGAATTTTGTCGTTTGGGACGGGAAAGCTTACGAAATCGTTGACGAGGAAGTGCCGCAGGACGCCATTTCTGACAAAATTGGTGAGGTCACGTTATATTCGGATCAAGAAGGCGTATATTCGGACGGGTTCTCCAACAAGCTGCCGGAAGGTACCGTGTTATATGCTGTAAAAGACACGGATACATCCGAATACATCGCCGTCTCTCTGGCGGACGGACGTTATGGCAAAGCAATCAGCCGGGGCAAATACAGCGGATAACTGTTATTAGGAGGTAGTGATGAACATTCATTTGGTGCTTGTGCTCCCGTCGGGGGAAGGGATGCAAAAAACATACCGGTCTACGATTCGGCCGGTGGCGGGTGACGTCATTGACGATCCGGGGTTTGACCCTGCTTTTCATAACGGGTATGAAGTGGTAAAAGTCACGCTAAATTACGCTTCGGAGGAATGTTGGGTTTCGCTTGCCCCGCTGGCGATAGAAGTGCAGTATCTGGGGTTGGAGGCGTATGTGGAGAAGCTTCGCGCACACGGCTGGAAGGCGGTTAGCAGGGAAGTTTGAGCAGGCGGGAAGCATACTTGTCTGAAAGCGTAGGTGAACAGTCTGAAGACGCAGGTGCTGCGTCAGCCTGCAGCTATCGTTTAAAAGTGAGGCTGGAATATGTACACGGGGCCTTTTTCCTAAAATCCAGGTGAAATCTATAACTTTGTTACTCTTTTGCGCAAACGGCCAATAAGCTTCCGGTTGGTTGACTATCGTGCTCCAGATGGTAAGATAATCGCGTTCCGCTGTGGTCCATTCATCGCAGCCCTTATTAAATCTTACGATATGGAGGCGGTAAGCTTGAGTAACGAAAATGAGATCCTGGTGCAAAGCTGGTCGCCTGTAAGCAACATTCAAGCGTTTGCCGAAGCCGCGGAAGACAACGTCTATTTCTACCTGTGGATTCACCCGGGAAGCGAATACGCTTCCGTCCGCAGCTGCTGGGTATGCAATACCCGTAAAGCGCCGGCTGAACTTGACATGCAGGCAATGGAAGAAGGGCGTGCGCCGATGATGCCCGCCGAATTTTGCACCCATCCTGAAGGCGTTGCACCGCCAAGCGAAGAGTCGCTCGAAATCGTCTGGTTCGAAGAAGGGGATGCGGCTGCGCTGGTGCAGGACGGCAGCCTGCTGGCAGTGATTCCCGGCTGGTCGGGCGAAGGTTTCTATGGTTATTCCCGTTACTGTGCCAAAGAAGGTCCGTTCGCCTGGCCGCTTCGTGAAGCTGAGCCGGTGCTGGCGGCAAGGACGGAGGCCAGCCGCCGTTTTTGGGCATCGTTTGACGAGAACACTTGGCCGGAGGTCCAGCAGGGGCAGCTGCAAGCCTTGGAATCCTATCTAGGCGTCCCGCATGAGAAGTATTTTGCCATTGATGGGGGAGAGTGGCCGCCAAAAGCGTTGATTACCGCCCGGTCGGGAGATGTGCAGTATGCCTTCACAATTGGAGTAGGTTTGATCCCGCAGCCGGGAGTGGAGGAGCAGCATCAGGAGGAAGCGCCGCTATTCCGCCGGATTGAACTGGCGTTCGCCAAAAAAGAGCAGGCACCGGGAGACTGGATGTCTATGCTCAGTTATTTGTCGGGCCAGGCCGGGCTGCCCTGGGGCCAGCTGACTTGGCTTGGGCATGGACACACGCTGCCGTGCGACCTGATTCCCGGGTTTGAAGCACTTTTGTTCGTTAATGCTAATGTAATACCGGGCCTGCCGTCTCCCGAGCTGCAGCCCATTCGCGGCGAACGAATCAACCTTTTGTGGGCTATTCCGCTCACTGCCGAAGAATATGCAGCAGCCAGGGAAAAGGGCAGCCAAACGCTGATTGAACAGTATAAAGGCGATCTGCGCCTGCTGCCGGTTTTTTCAGGGAAAGCCAAATTTATCGGAAACTAAATCGTAGCGCGGTAGACGTTGACGGGGGCTGCAGTCCGCCAAATGATGCCTGTTAGCTCGGCTGTGCACTTCAGCCCGTTCTGTCACAAAATCCTTCAAGTGCCGTATGCTTTGGCCCTTTGTTATCCTCTATAATAGAATACGGCACTTGAAGGACAAGTCCTTAACAGTGATCTGTCCTTAACGAGAATCGAGTTTCGGTGAAAGGCAGGGAGCGGCATTGAATAAAAAAATGGGATGGACCGCAGCCGCGGCGGCGGTGATTTTGGCAGGGGGACTTGGTATCTGGAGTCTTGCCGGCAATAAGGAATCTACGGAATTGTCCAAGCAGGAGATCAAGCAGATGGTGAGAGGCTACAGCGCCCGCACGCTCCAGGCGGAGTCGGCGTCGATTTCTTCGCATCAGCTGACGGTGGTCTCACAGGACCGCAAAGAGTCGGTGATTGATTTGCCCAAAGACGAGTTTTTTGTATCCATTGCGCCATATATCGAGCAGACGCATCCTTGCGCAATCCACAGCTTGACCGGCTGTCAGGGTGAACTGGGGAATCAGCCGTTTGAAGTGACGGTTACGGACGAAGACGGCCAGACCGTGGTTGAAGATACCATGCAGTCCTACGATAACGGATTTATTGATCTGTGGCTGCCCCGCAACGGGACTTATGAAGTCACGATCAAGCATGATGGCAAAAGCAGTACGGCGAAGATCACCACCAACGAAGGCGACAACACCTGTGTTACTACTATGCAGTTGACTTGATGTCGGGAACATGTGGACAATTCAAACGAAAAAGCCGGACCCTTGCGAGAAATGTCCATCATTCACTCGTCAATGAGATCGGCTTTTTGGTTTGGCGCAAAACTGCCTGAGAACGAACGATCGATCGATCGATGGCCGTCAGCGCAGGCTTTTAAGCAGATTGTATTTGTAGAGCAGCGTAATTCCGATATTCATGACCACATGAACGATAATCGGGACGAGCAGATTGTCCGCGGCAAAATAAATCCAGCCAAATAGAAGGCCCGGGATGGTTATAGTTGCCAGCATCAGCGGTTTTTTGAAATACTGGACATGGAAGACGATGAACAGAACGGAAGCTAAAATAATGGCCGCCCATTCAGAGCCGGTGAACTTTAGCAGCACATTTTGAACGATCCCCCGGAAGAGCATTTCCTCAAATATCCCTGCGAGCATCATAAAGCCAATAATATAGGGAACCGTCATTTTGGTATATGCCTTGTTTCCTTCGTCGATCTGCCGGTCGGGAACGAGAAAAGCGAACAGGATGCCAAGCAGCAGCAAACCTACGGAACCAGCCAAAGTGTATCCGAGCAGTTGAGCCGGCTGGCGGAAGCTGAACAGCTGCTGCAGCGTCAACACCTCAGACCATACCAGCACGAACAGAATCGTAGCCGAAAGGAAACTAAGCGACAGAAACCCAATCAAGGTATCTTTTGACTGTGGGGCATGCGGCTCAGCCGTGGATCGGTTCATTGCAATACATCCCTCTTTCTGCGTCTGAAATTCAATAAAGAAGCACAAGCAGCCTGCCCTTGGCAGTAAAGTTTACCAGTACTCACTCGGCATAACTGGATTGTTTAAACGCCCGGGCTTACGAATTCCAGAATCATTTTCACAAAACGTTCCCCCATCTGTGTGTCCGACGCTAGA
The DNA here is from genome assembly GCF_046543445.1 of Paenibacillus nanchangensis. Lineage (NCBI taxonomy): Bacteria > Bacillati > Bacillota > Bacilli > Caryophanales > Paenibacillaceae > Paenibacillus > Paenibacillus nanchangensis. The sequence continues at coordinate 8,957 of NZ_JBHOFD010000034.1, read as the reverse complement.
TTCGGAGTAGTGGCGACTGGGCGGAGACTGCGTTTTTGAAGTACGGCCATCATCGCCGTAAAAATAAACCGGCTGGTTTCCAGCGGTTCCAGTCCGGGAGCCAGCGATCCGTCCGCAATCCCGGCTTCGAGCGGGTCGACGAGGAAATTCCGTTCAATTTTGGTGCGCACAAATTCACTGTACCGGGAGTGAAGCGCGGAATCGGAGGCGGCTGCATCAAAGTGCACATCAAACAGCAAAATAAACTTCATATCGTCAGGCTGCCTGCCGGCATAATCAACCCAGGCTTCAAGCATGTCCTTCAGCCGTTCCCGCCCGCTGCGTTCCTTCCCATCTGCGGCTCCAACCTGGGCGGTCATCCGCTCCAGTATATCAATCTGCAGTTCGAGAATCAGTTCATCCATAGACTGAAAGTTCTTGTAAAAGGTGACCCGGCTGACACCAGCAGCCGCGCATAATTCGGTTATTTTGACATTCAGCATGCCACGGCGGACCAGCACGTCTTTGGCTGCAGCAAGCAGGTCTTCCCGGTGTTTGCTCCGCTGCCGCTGATGCCATGTATTGGTATGAGTCATGATTTTGTCATCCGTTTCTCTCCGTTTGCCGGAAGTTGTAAGGTTAGGACAAGAGACGCCACTAGAATAAAAGCACCCAAAATATAGGGCAAATTCAGGTGGATGTCAAATAAATAACCTGCAAATACAGGGCCGATGACGTTGCCAAGACTCGTATAGGTCGTATTCAAACCGGAAGCATAACCCTGACGGTCACCTGCCGCATTGGAGATCAGCGTGCTGACGGTTGGGCGCAGCATGGCGTTAAACGCAAAAAACAATGCGGACACGCCCAGCAAAAATACCCAGTTTACCGGAACCAGCATCAGCAGCAGGGCGGCGGCCGACATTACAAGCGAAGTCCGGATGACTTTTTGTTCGCCGAACCGGTGAACCACCCGGGCGAGCAGACCTACCTGCATAACCATACCGACGACAGCGCCAATCGTAATGATGATTGAAATTTCCCGGGCGCCAAGCGCATACTTTTGTTCCGCAAAAAGGGCATAGACAGTCTCGTAATTAACGAGGCCGAAGGTCATAACCAATATGAGGACCAAGTAGCGGAAATAAGGCGTCCGGAACGATTCGGTCACTTGTTTCCAGAGCGGTGTTTTGGGTGCGGGACGACTTACTTGAGGAGCCGCAGCTTGTCTGGAAGTTTGCTTGCTCTCGGGGAGCAGCAGGGTAAGGGCTGCAGCAGCCAAACTCAAACACGCGGCAAAATAATAAGGGACTCGGATTCCATACTCTGCAATAAGCCCGCCGATTCCCGGTCCGAGTACCATGCCGAGATTCATCGACGCGCTGAAATAGCCCATACCGGCTGCACGTGTTTCGGGTGTTGTCCGGTCAGCGACATAAGCCAGATTGGCCGGAACCATTAGTCCAAGGCCGATCCCGCCGATAAATCGCGCGGCATAAAGCAGGGACAGCGACGAAGCGACAGCGAACAGTAAATCGGACAGAAAGGTCAGGATCAGGCCGGCAAAAATCAGTTTTTTGCGGCCCAGCTTATCGGACAGCTGACCGCCGATCGGCGAAAACAGGAACTGGGCCGCGCCAAAAGCGGCTACCAGGTAACCGGCGGCCGTACCGGCGGCGCCGAACTCTTTTAAATAATCAGGCAGAATCGGGATAACCATCCCTTGGCCCAGCAGAGCGATAAACATGTTAAGCATCAGGATGTGCAGGGCGAATTTCGGGTTAGACAGACGTACTTTCATGATCACGGACTCCTTATTCATAAAGGTTTACAGTATGTAAAGTTTACAATATGTAAGTGATTATAAGCGCAGAGTTCAGGAATGTAAACCATCTCCAGCGAATCGATTACTCGCTTGTGTGCTGATGGATGGACTGGCTGGAGGAGGACGGCGGTGACGGGATCGGAAGGAGCAGGAGGAACGGGAGGACCAGGAAAATCAGGAGAATCAGGAGAATCAGGAGGAGTAGGAGGAGCAGGAGGAACGGGCGGTTCGCGAAGCTTCTGTTATGATTAAAAGTGTTGACTTATCCAAAGAAAATAACTATATTATAGTTAGTAAATGATTAATAAACAGAAGCGGAAGACAAACCCCTAGGGAAGAATTAAATTATAACTATTTTTCAGAACCTTTATCTTTAATTTAAGATAAATTCCCGGCGGTTTGACTTTGATTTGTTTATGCCCTGCGGTGATCCATACATAGGAGAGGAAGAATATAGTTTTCAGAAGGCCGCAGAGCTCCCCAACCATCGAGGGTAAGGGACATGCGGTCTTTTTATCATTAAATGGGAGAAATGTAACTGCTTATCACCCTAAGCTCGCTTATACTCTGTTTGGCGAAGAGTCCGAATGAAAATGAAACTGGGAGTGACCAGGTTGAGCAGAGCGGCGCTCGAAATCACAGAGCTGGATAAAAGCTTTGGCAGTACCAAGGTATTGGACGGGTTATCGTTCTCCGTTCATCAAGGAGAAATCTTCAGTCTGCTCGGCCCGAATGGAGCGGGAAAAACCACAACCATCCAGTTAATTTCAGGCATGATGGAAGCGGACAGGGGAACCATCGCGATTAACGGCGAGTATATACAGCCGGAGTCCAACGGCAGCGGCCGAATCGGAGTTTGTACACAGGAAATCCAGCTGTGGCCACTGTTAACCTGTGAAGAACAACTTTATTTTGCAGGCAATTTGTACCGGATGAACCCGGGTGTCATTAAAAAACGCGCAGCCATGTTGCTGGAACAGGTAGGATTATCGGATAAACGCAAAGTGCTTGCAAAAAACTTATCCGGCGGCATGCAGCGGCGTCTTCATCTTATCATGTCGGTGATGCATGATCCTGAATTGGTGATTTTGGACGAACCGGAGGCAGGGCTGGATCCGCAGAGCCGGGTACTCGTCAGAGAGTTCATCCAATCCTTATCCGGTACCGCAACGGTGCTGCTGACTACGCATAACATGGATGAAGCCGAAAGAATGTCCTCAAGAGTTGCTGTTATGGATAAAGGAAAAGTTCTAGTGTGTGATACGCCGGACGAACTGCGCCGCAGCTTCGCGCCTGAAGAAACACTTGAGGTCCTGTTCCCGGAACCGGTTAAGCCGTTCCCCGAGCTGAACTCGGCTGTTTATACAATCCGTTATGAAGCGAACCGCGTAACCATCAGAGGCAGCCGATTAACCGAAGCCGTCCCGGGTCTGCTGCGCAAGCTGTCTTCCTTGTATGGGAATCCGGTAACGTTTAGTCTAAGACAAAGCACACTGGAGGACGTGTTCATCAAGCTGACAGGAAGGAGCTTGAGAGAATGAGATGGCGGGCGGTTTTCCGGAAAGGCCTGGTGGAGCAGTTTCGCGATTACAAAGCCACGGCTTTGACTGTTTTGTCTCCGATTGTGTTTATCCTTATTTTTGGACTGGCCTTTGGTCAAGGATTCTATACATATACTCTGGCCATTTCCAATGATGATTCAGGCATGCTCGGCCAAGGATTGGTCCGTGAGATGGAGAGCAGCCGTTACCCGAACGGGAACAAGCTGTTTAAAGTCGCAGCCGTCGATTATAATCATGAACAGCTGAAAGAACAGGTTCGTAAGGGCATCTATGAAGCGCATCTGTATATCCCGCCCGGCTTCAGTGAATCGCTGCAAAAGGATGCGGGTACAAGCCCCGCTGCGGTTTCGATCATGGGGAATCCATCGAAGCTAACCTACAATTTTATCAGCAGTTTTGTTGAGAACTATATCCACAATTTCGTCTGGGCTCACGGAATCCATGGAAGCCCAGTTCAAATTCAATATGATGAAACAAGCGAAGCCAAGGTGAAATCCGAATTTGAGAATATGGCCCCGGGACTTATGATTTTTTCGGTGTTTTTTCTGCTGATTCTCAGTTCCATGGCAATCACTAAGGAAGTGGAGAACCGCACCATTCAGCGCATAGTACGGTCAAAAGTCAGCGCGTTTGAGTACTGCACGGGGATCTGCCTGTCACAACTGGTGCTTGCGGCGATTATGCTGCCGCTAGTTTTTGCTTCTGCTGTCTTGCTTGGTTTTTCCTCCTCCGGCTCCTATCTTCTGGCGTATCTAGTCAGTCTCGTAGCGACGTTCTCGGCGATTGGGATCGGTCTTATCATCGCGGCGTTCTGCAAAACCTCCCTTGAAGCCTTTATAATCGGCAATGTTGTCGTAACCCCGATGATGTTTCTGGCTGGGATCTTCTTTAAAATTCCGCCGGTCCGCTTATTTTCGGTAATGGGGAAAGAAATAGAGCTGCTTACCTTTGTGCCCACTCTGGATGCGGTTAGCGCCATGAATAAAATTTTGCTCGGGAATGCCGGTTTCACTGGAATCCTGCCGGAATTTATTGTTCTTGTTTTGTTGTCCTCGGGTTATTTTACACTCGGCGTTTACCTCTTTAGCCGGCGTTATATGCGCAGAACTGGTGTTTAACATAATATCCAAGGCGGCTGATGTTGTAAGCTGGCGGCGGTTAAGAGTGAGGACATGCCATTCCCCCTGGAGGCTGTTGGCGGGTTATAATGGAAGGGGGTATCCCTTTAAATAGACTGACAGGATATAGACGGAAGGAGTTTTACAGTGGCAGAGCAAATTTTGCTGGATGAACAATTTGTAGGTGAGAACATGAACCAGCGGCTGAAGTGGTTTTGTCCGCCGCAAGATTGGAGGTTGAATGCTTCGCCTGCAGGACTGGCCGTAATTACGGCGCGTAACACGGATTTTTGGCAAAATACGCACTACGGATTTCAGCCGGATAACGGACACTTATTATACATGGACGTATCGGGGGATTTCCGGGTCACGGCCAAAGTCCGTTCCCAGCCGGCGAACCGTTATGACCAGGCGGGAGTGATGATCCGCTATTCCAGCAGCACCTGGGTCAAAAGCTCCGTGGAGTATATCCCGGACGCCAGCAGCAAGCTGGGCGCGGTTGTGACGAACCGCGGTTATTCCGACTGGTCGATCCAAGCGTATACGGAGGAGGAGCATTCTCTTTATCACCGGATCACAAAGCAAAAAAGCACTTTTTATGTAGAATACTCCCTGGATGGAGACGTGTGGAATCTGATCCGGATGGCGCATCTTGAGGATGCCGCTGGTACGGCCCAGGCGGGTATCTATGCATGCAGTCCGCAGGGCGAAGGGTATGAACCGGTGTTTGAGCTGCTCCGCATTGAACAAATCGACGAGCAAACCAAGGTGTATTAATTTAATCAGCCTACCCGGCCAGTTCGGCAGCTGAGGCTTAGACTTTATGAAGACTCCGGAATTGACCGGGTGACATCCCTTCCTGCCGCCGAAAGCAGGTTACAAAATAGCTGCTCTGCGCGAAACCTGTATCGGCGGCGATTTGTTTGATGGACAGGTTGGTTGCGATCAGGAGCTGTTTGGCATTTAGCAGCCTTGACTCTGCCAGGAAATCCGGGAAAGACATCCCGAACGTATGACTGAATTTCCGGCTGAAGTAATGCGGAGAATAACCGGCAAGGGCGGCTGCCTGTTTCAGCGTGAACGGCTCGCTGCTGTGGGAACGAATGTAGTTGGCGGCTGCACGAATTTTATCGGCGGCTTGACTGACCGGCACATTGAGCTGGTCCGCTGTAGTCTGCAGCCGGGTCAAAAATTCATATAATACCGCGGCGGCCTGACATTCATCATCCACTTGATAAGACCTCCCTAACTGCAGCAGGCGTTCCATCAAACGCTCCAGGGAGGGGAGGTCGGACACGCTGAACAGCCAAGGTTCATCCAGTCCTCTGCTGTTTAATAATTCCTCCAGATGTACACCAAAAAAATGAATCCACCGGACATCCCAGGGATCTGCCGAATCCGAACGGTACGTCTGCCTCAGACCGGGGCCGTATATAAAGCCCTGTCCCCGCGTTAATTCATAGGTTTTACCCTCCGTGTACAAAAAGCCTTTCCCGCCCAAAACGAGATGCAGATTATAATTGCGGTCCAGGTCGTTTTCCTTGGTCCGGTATTCCCGGTTTACGGTGTGTTCCGGGTAATGGCTGTACCCTCCAATAAAATCAGGAAAGCAGACATGTCTTTGAAACAGCGGCTTGGGAAAAAAGATGTGTTCCCTCATGCGGCACCTCATAGATCAGCAAGATTTTAATACATTATATCTTGATAATCTCCGCTGTAAAGATCTCTTACCAAAACGAAAAGACAAGATTTTAAAACAATTCGCATGATTTTGGGATTCGAATCCGCCCGTCAGTCTTCTACAATGAAGGTGAGATTATCGGGCAGGAGGCAGATGTAATGACAAAATCCATACAAACCGACCAGCTGCGGCTGGGCGTGTGCTACTATCCGGAGCATTGGCAGGAGGAGCTGTGGGCCGACGATTTTCGGCGGATGCGGGAAATGAATATTTCGGTGGTCCGGATGGCCGAATTTGCATGGTCTATTTTTGAACCGGAAGAAGGGCGATTTGATTTTACCTTTTTTAGACGTGTGATGGATCTTGCGCACAGCTTTGGCATTCAGGTGATTTTGGGCACGCCGACGGCGACGCCGCCCGCCTGGTTGACGCATAAGTATCCCGAAGTGCTGAATGCCAGCGTGGAAGGGGTCTTATACCGGCACGGCATGCGGCGCCACTACAATTACAGCAGCCCGAAATACAGGGAGCTGAGCGCGCGAATCGTGCGGAATATGGCCGAAGCTTATAAAGACCATCCCGCGGTGATTGGCTGGCAGATGGATAACGAGCTTAACTGTGAAATCAATGTGTTTTATGCCGAAGCTGATCATGCTGCATTCCGGGAATGGCTGAAAGGAAAGTACGGAACGCTAGAGAATTTGAACCAGGCATGGGGCACGGTGTTTTGGAACCAGACGTACACCAGCTGGGAACAGGTGTATCTCACCCGGCCTATGGTAAATCAATCGCCGAATCCGCATCTGGCATTGGACGAAAAACGGTTCATCTCCGCCAACACGATTGCTTTTGCCAAACTGCAGGCAGATATCATCCGGGAGCTGGCTCCCCGTCATTGGATTACGACCAACGGAACGTTTGGTCATCTTGACAGTCATGAGTTGACGGACAGCGTACTGGATTTCTTTTCCTATGATTCCTATCCGCAGTTCTCAACGTTATCTGCCGATGAAGAGGAACACCCGCTCAGGGACCGTGCCTGGAGCATGAACTTATCCAATGTCCGTTCCATTTCGCCGAACTTTTGCGTGATGGAGCAGCAGTCGGGCCCCGGCGGCTGGGTGGACCGGATTGGAATGGGTACGCCGAAACCAGGCCAAATCCGTTTGTGGTCTTATCAGTCGGTTTTGCACGGAACAGATCTGCTGGTTTATTTCCGCTGGCGTACGGCAACATTCGGTACGGAAATCTATTGGCACGGGATTAACGATTACCATAACCGTCCGAACCGCCGGGTGAAGGAGGTGGCACAGGTCGGCCGGGAGTTTGAACAAATGGGCTCCATTATCGCAGGCACTACCTACGCTGCCGACGTAGCCATCATGCAGGACTATGATAATACCTGGGACGGGGAATTGGACACCTGGCATGGGCCGCTGCAATGGCAGAGCAGACGAGCCTGGTTCAAACAGCTTCAGTACCGCCACATTCCGGTTGATGTGATCACGCTGCGATCTTCGACTACCCTGGAGGATTTAGCAAAATATAAGCTAATCGTCTATCCGCACCCGGCGATTATGACAGATGAGACTGCCGGGCTGCTGCGGGCGTACGTGGAGCAGGGCGGCAAGCTGTTTTTTGGCGCCCGTACAGGCTATAAAAATCCGAACGGGCACTGCTATATGCGTCCATTCCCGGGACCGGCTGCGGAGCTGTGCGGAATCACGGTCGAAGATTTTACGCTGATCAAGGGGACGATTCGTCCGGCAGAGCTGGAATGGGAGAATGGTGTTGGCCAAACATCAGGCGGAACCCAAACCGTGGGCTTTAATGAGGTGCTGAAAATCGAACATGCGGACACGGAAGTGATCGCCAGATACAGCACCGAATATTACGCAGGAGAACCGGCGCTAACAAGACGTAACGTAGGCAGCGGACAGGTCTGGTATTACGGGGCCGCTTACAGCGAACCTGTTGTGGATGCGCTAATTAATGAAGCCGGACTGAAATCTCCAGTGCAGGATTGGCTTGAACTTCCGGCCGAGGTAGAGCTGGGGATACGTGCTGTAGGGGACCGGAGTTTTATATTTTTGTTAAATTATGCGGAGAAGCCGGCGCACCTTCGGCTAAAGAAAGCTGCTTATGACCTGCTTACAGGAACAGACCTCGGAGTTGAAACGGAGCTGGCTCCTTACGGTGTGATGATCCTGGAAGTAAGAGGATGACTGCCTGAACGGCAAACAGGTGGATCAGACAAACAGGTGGATTAGCAAACAGGTGGATTAGCAGACAAGTTGGCCAACAGACTGGCTGGCCTGAGCAGACTAGCTGATCTAAGCACACTAGCTGATCTAAGCAGACTGGCTGATCTAAGCAGGCTGGCTGGCCTAAGCAGGCTAGCTGATCTAAGCAGACTAGCTGATCTAAGCAGACTAGCTGATCTAAGCAGACTGGCTGATCTAAGAGACTAGCTGATCTAAGCAGATAGGCTGACCTAAGCAGACAGAAGGATCGCTGAAATACGCAACTTTTGCGGCAGCGGCGGTCCATAGGCGAACCGGCCTTTTAACATGAACCAAGCTCTTGCCTCCGCTAACGAGGCAAGAGCTTGTGTTGTTTATAAGCAGAACTAGGGGGGGAAGCAAACTGTAAATTAAGGAAACCATCTGGTGAAATATGAGCTATTAGACGAAGATACGAGATAACAGACCGTGAGTGGGAAGTCGTTCAGATGTTTTTACCGCCAGCATGAAAATCACAAGGAGGTGGAACACCTAAAGACTGTCGCCAGT
>NZ_JBHOFD010000033.1:0-72092 GCF_046543445.1 Paenibacillus nanchangensis | reverse complement strand
CCTCGTAAATAAGGGAATCTGAGTCCGTCTCTTTGCCAAAACGCTGAATAATCAGCAAATAAAGTATCCTGAGTCCGTAAAAAAGTTATAGGGGAGGACAAAGCACAGCTGCTTCAAAATACCTCCATCCGCCAATCGGTACAAGTACAAGTAAATCTATTGAATTGTTCTTACTCACTCAAGGGTATAAGCCATTTTTCCAGCTGCGAAAGTTGAGCTACTAATTTCCCCTGTCTTAAAATTTGCTTTAAAAAAGGTCCTTAGTCTTTATACGGATCAAACTCATCCGCCCCCGCCATGCAGACGCCAATCGGCTTCAGCACATGGAGTACCTCGACCGTCTCCGCATGCGCGTCCAGCACCCCCTGAAGCTTGCGGTACACAAACGGGCTTTCATCCGTCCCGGCGCCGCGCAGCTCCACGCCATAATTCCGCACCGCCGCCAGCATCTGCGCAGGCGTAATTTGGCCGCCGGTTCTTGTGCGGGTTTTCCAGTTCATTTTGCCCGCCGCCTGGGTCCGGCTCATAATCCGCCCGGCTCCATGAACAGTGCTGTAGTAGGCGTCCCGGTTCTCCTCACTATCTTTACCGCGCACAATTACCGAGATATCCCCCATGCTGCCGCCGATAAACCCAAGCTGTCCCGGCGCGGACGGCGTTGCTCCTTTACGGACCACCACTACATCCTGTCCTTCATGCGTTTCTTTCCAGGCAAAATTATGATGGTTATGCACCTCGAAGTCCGCTTCCGTCCCCAAGATGGACAGCACCTTAGCCATCACATAATCCCGCCCCGCATACGCATAACGTCCCGCCAGGGTCATCGCGCGGTAGTACATGTCGCCCAGCTCGCTTCCCAGCTCGAGCAGCACCGGCGGCTGATCCATGCTTTCGCCCGGCGCACCGGCCATAAACTCTCTGCCCGCCGCGAGGTTGATAAACCCGCTCGCCGTCCTATGCCCGAACCCCCGGCTGCCAAAGTGGTTGGCAACCCACAGCCGGCCGGTTTCCGCCTCCTCGAACAGGTCGACAAAATGATTGCCGCTCCCTACCGTGCCAAGCTGATTGCGGGCCAGCTGCTTCAGTTTGGTAGATGTCCCTCCCCCTACGGCTTCCTTATAGACGGCCCAACCGGGATCGTCGAACAGCTCGTGGTCAACCTTTTCATTATTCACCCGGCCTACGCCAAAAGAGATCTGGCGGGCAATTTCATCCATCATCCGCGGCAGTATGGGCTTGATATCAGCCGCCATTAACCGGGTTTGCACCGCCTTGTTGCCGCAGGCGATATCGTACCCGACGCCGGAAGGCGAAATCTGGCCGGCGTAAGCAACCACGCCGCCAATCGGCTGGCTGTAGCCGAGGTGATGATCGGCCATAAGCAAGGCCCTGACCGCATTGCCGGTCTCCGCGCATCTTTTGGCCTGACCAAGCGCCCCCACATCGGGGGTTCCCCATACCCGTACACCGTCTATAGTTTGATAAGTCATAATTGTGTCCTCTCCCGTTCGTTGATGTGCCGTGTTGGAGCACAGCAAGAGTTGAGGGTGGAGGGTGAGGGGGGAAGGTGAGGGTCGGGGTCGGGGTCGGTCACCGCCTCCCACTGCCGCTGGCTTTTCCTGCAGCTAGCATTCACGTCGTCTTCCTATTGCTGCGTGTCCAATCGCTGCTTTTCAGTCCTGCCCGGTCCTTGCCGCCTTTACTGCCCCTTCTCCACCTTCAGCTGCTGAATCCGCTCCTTCACCGATTCCTCCGGTTCCTTCTCCAACAGTTCGTTCACCGCATGCACGATTGGCTCTCCCCAAGCGTCAGCATCCCATGCTGCCAGCGCCCGCAGTGCCATATTCCGGTCCCGGATCACCGGGCTGTTCAATCCTGCCAGGATCAGCGGGCGGCCCACACCTTCATACCCGTCCAAGCTCTGCAGAATCGCGTTCAGGCAGCGATGGGGCGCAAATTCGTCGCCAAATCCCATTTCTTCCCCCGGTCCGGAGGCGATCCGCTCAAGCGGCAGACGTTCTTCGGCAAAAGCAACCAGCTTCCCGATCCGGTCCGCATCCGCAGCCCCCATCAGCCAAAAATAATGCGAATCCTGAATCGGATTCCCTTCAAGCTGCGCGTACAGCACATCCCACACATCGATGCCCAAGTATTTTGCTGCAGTCACCCCTTCATGAAACCCCGGCCCTTGACCGGACTCCACCGCTGCTCTGATGATTGCCTCCCACTTCGGATCGCTGAGAATCGCCTCACAAGCTTCTCTGCACTGCGTAACCAACGGCTCCGTCCATCCCTGGGCCTGCCGTTTTTCCCGAACTTCTTCTCCTTCAACCACATTCAAAAAATCAAGGATATTCGCCGTAATCAACAAATGTCCAGCTGTAGAGGCCATACCTCGAGCATGTCTCAGGTAGTGGGCAATCGCCTGCGGTCCCTGCTCATAATCACTGATGTCTTCGGCCGGACCGCCCGCCAGCAGCGCGCCGAGTATATCACCCGCCCCGTCAAACAGCTCGCCGTCGACCCGTTCCGCCGCAAGGGCCTGATCCAATTCCCCGTTCACCGCGCAGATATAGGCCAGGTATTCATGCATCACATTGTTGCGGCAGCCATAACGCAACAGCCAGGCCTTGATCTCCGGCGTGTCGGGTTTCAGCCGCTCGACGAGATGGATTTTGCCCCAGCCGTGCACTTGCTGCGCCATCTGGAACAGCACCCTATTGCTGTCCTCCATTCCATTCATAACGGCAACCGCGGCGTACAGCGTAAACTCATCGTGCCGGCCGAGGGTCAGCAGCAGCTCTTTCGCCTCTTCATTTTCAAAAAGCCCCAGCAGCGCGATACCAAACTTCACCGGATTCCGGTGCGCCGCATTTTCCGCCAGCCATACCGCCTCATGGAACAAACCACTCGGGCTCACGCCGTCCGCTCCGCGGATTCCATCCAGCAGCGCGTCGATCTGGCTGCCGACGTTCAGCTTAATCAGACGTTTATAAATCAATCGTCTGGTCGTCTCTTTTGGGCTCCGGCTGTGCTTGGCGAGCAGTGTAATCAGCTGCTGTGCCTCCTCTTCGGCTTCTCCCGGCCTCGCATGGTGTCCAAGTGCCCCGTCCAATCCGCCGGCTACCCAGCGCATTTTGCTATCAGCCCAAAATTCATCGTCGTCCGGAAGGGTCCCGTCTACAGACTCCCCCTGCTCTTTGATGTATGTATAGAGGGAGACTTTTCCATCCCAAGGATTTTCTTTATCCCGATTAAAAAATAGTACCATTACGCTGCGCCTCCTTAGTCAATGTTCGGTTCTGCCTGGTCCGCCTACCCGACTGGTTCGACGAGTTCGACTGCCTCGACCGGTTCGACGAGTTCGATGGCCCGCTTGGTTCGACTGCTGCGACCGGTTCGACTGGTCCGCTTGGTCTGCTTGGTTTGCCCAGTCGCTCGGTCCACTTGGTTTGCCCAGTCGCTCGGTCCACTTGGTCTGCTCAATCGCTCTGTCTGCCTGATCGCTCGGTCTGTCTGTCTGGTCTGTCTGGCCCCTGGCCCTCCTGTCTGCCGGGTCCGCCTGGTCTGCCTGAATTCCTACTGCGGCAACCTTCGTTATGCGACAGCTAGGTAAGACGGGTACAAACTACAGTGGCTGGCACGGTTTCCTCTGCGGACACCCATTTTTACGATAAATGCCGTTCTTGTACGTTCATCTTCGCTTATTTCGCAGGCCGTGAACATGGCGAAAGTATTACGAGACCGATTTTTGCGCGTCCTTTGACCGCTGACTTCCCCCTGCTACAATAGAAACAAACAGGAAACGGAGAGGAGAAACAAACATGGACAAGACCGTAACCATTCACGGAACAATGGTGTCGCTGATCCAAGGAGATATCACCAAAGTGCAGGCAGATGTCATTGTGAATGCCGCAAATACAAGCCTTCTGGGCGGCGGGGGTGTAGATGGAGCGATTCACCGGGCCGGAGGCAAGGCGATTTTGGAGGAGTGCATGAAGATTAGAGAGCGACAGGGCGGATGCGCGGTAGGCGAAGCGGTGATTACTACGGCGGGCAAGCTGCCTGTATCCCATGTCATTCACACCGTGGGTCCGGTCTGGAACGGCGGAACCGGCGGCGAGGCGGACAAGCTGCGGTCCTGTTATCTAAACTCGCTTGCACTGGCGGCGGAAGCCGGCTCGGCCAGCATTGCTTTTCCCAATATCAGCACAGGCATTTACCGGTTCCCCAAACCGCTTGCTGCGGAGACGGCGCTTGAGGCGGTGAAAGATTACCTGCACAGCCTGCCCGAAGAACAGCGCACCTTGGAGCGGGTTGTGTTCGTGTGTTTCGATGAGGAGAATTACAGTATCTATGAAGAGCGTTTAATAAACATGCAGGAAGTATAGTCGGCGAAGGATAATATTAAAATCTTTGCCTTGGCATGTCATTCGCACTAACACCTAAAAAAACAGGCCGCTCCTGGCAGGAACAACCTGTTTATCAATACAATGCTGACCTGGCTTTGCCCGGGCCACAGAAGCTTTAAATGAATTGAATTTTCATGAGGAGATATTTATTCTCTTCCTGTGTTGCCCGGAGCTGGAGCCGGTGCCGGAGCAGGGGCCGCTCCTCTTTCCGGCAAGTTCGCTTCTCCTGTACGGGGTGCATGCTGGTCGATCGGGTCGCCCAGGGCAAAGCTGCCGATGATTCGGCCAAGTGTATCACGGTCCAAGTCTTCCCGCGAATATAATTCCACGGTATACTCTTCCTGCTCCCAAATCACAATACCATTGGCATGATATACCGTCGTTCCGCCGATTTCCTCGGTTGTCACCTCGCCCGTGGTTCCGATCCCATTGTCCCCGCCCTTTGAAATCAGGAAATTGATGGTTTTGTCGCCCGAAATGTACTGTACTTCAGCCATGGTATCGCCGTGAAGGATGGTGTTCACATACTCGTAATCCCCCATCCAGCCGGGTGCCGGAAAGTTCAGTCCCAGCGCCGAGCGCGCCTGATCGATCGTCAGCTTGGGAGAAACGGGCAGCTCGATCACTCCGGAGGCGCTTCCCCCCTCTCCGGCCGTGCCGGAGGATGTTGCGGCTGATAAAGGTGCCTGAGGTTCTTTATCGTACTGCGTAATTTCTAAATTCCCCACTTGAAACCTGGCCAGGATCGATTGAAGCATTTCATGGGCATAAGAGGTTGTGGAGAAGACTCCGACCAGGCAGATCACCACGCTGGCTACGGCTGCAGCTTTCCATACTTTGTTACTCCTTGTAAAGCCGGTATTCTGTTTGGAACGCGGCAAAACGGACTCATTATTCAGCTTATCCATCAGACGACGATATCCCCGCTCTTTTGCCGCCATGTAATCCGGTTCAGTCTGCTCCAGCAGCTCGATCATCTGCCGAAAAGAAGCCGATTCCTCATTATTGTTCATGATTGAACCCTCCTGCCTGTAATATCTTCTGCAGTTTCTTTAGACTCCGGAACAGCACGACACCAATTTGGGACTCGCTGACACCCATAATCTGGGCAATCTCGGAATGCTTCAGTCCGGCTGCATACTTCATGGCAATGATATTGCGCTCCTTATCCCGCAGCTTAGCCATCGCCTTGAGCAGCGCACGGTTGTTATCCTCCCGAATCGCCAGTTCTTCGGGAGACGGCCTGGAGAAAACCGAGTCCAGAATGGAGTCCAGCGAAAAAAAGCTGCGTTTCTTCTGTGCCCGGTAATAGTCCGTAACGGCGTTTCTTGCGATCGCGAACAGCCACACGTCGAACGGGGCTTTGTCCTGCGAATAGCTGGAATACCTCCCTATCACGGATTCAAACACCAGACTGCATACATCCTCTGCGGCGTAATGGTCGTTGATTCGATACCAGACATATTTGTATATACGCGGATAATACATGTCGTACAGCTGTGTAAACCGCTCTGCCGACAGAACGGAATCACGCAGCAGCACCGGTTTCCTGTAAGGTTCGGTTGTTCCTTGGATAACTTCCATTCCCATCCTCCTTCCCTATAAATTGCTTTCCATCTGCTTGTTTGAGAGCTAAACCAATTGCGCAATTTGTAATGAACCCACTCTCACAGGTTAATACGGAGACTTGACAAAAGCATTAACAAAGGTGCCCCGAATGAAGGCATGCTTCAATTAACGGAGAGCAGTTGATATTCTGTCTTTTTTGAGCGCACAAAAAAGACGCGGCTCCTCCAAGTTGAGGAACTTGCGTCTTCGTTTCGTAATTAGGTTTCAGTGTTATACTTTCCGTTCACTTGCCAACCATTTTCGGCTCACCTGCTCATGAACGAAAGATCTGGTAAGCGGGTGATTCGGAGGCCAAGGTTACGCCCCTCCAATTTCCTTATCCTACCACAGGGGGAGGCGTCATGATATAATTGCAGCAGCAATAGAAAGGCTGATATGGGCGGTCGGCTAATCTCCCGGAAGGGGGGTGATGCCTGTGGAGGTGTATCAAGCGCTGTCGTTAATGTTCATGTTCGGTATGTTCATTCTCGCACTGCTTACTTACCTCAAAAAGAAATAGACCGCCCGGTCAAAGGATGCGGTCTATCTCAAAAGCCCACCTTGTAAGCCGCCGCCCTTAAAAGCGGCTATTGCTCGGAGAGTCGTGTTACCAGCACGGCTCTCTTTGCATCTTACGCTTAATCTGCGTTTATTATAACACGTCCTCCTCAATAATTGTACACGTAAACGTATACGTAAACGTGTATGCAGAGGGTCAGCCCTCCCCGCAATACTCCCTCAACTCATCCAACGTAAGCAGCAGGGTTTTGGGGTACGGGGCGATGTTCGTACTGGACCAAGTTAGATGCACAACCGCATATTTTTCCAGCTCGCCGATCCAAAAAAGCACATCATCATTGTCGTCACGCCGGGCTACAGCGACAGCCGCTGCGCCATACAGCGGGTGCTGCGGTCCCAGCTCCTTGTGGAGCTCTTTTTGCAGAGAAATTGCCGTATGCTCCGCCAGTTCCTCCCAAGGAGATCTCAAAAAAGTCAGCTTCTTCACTCCGTCCCCTCCTCGTTACACACTTCCCTCCGCAATGTCACCGCATCCCCTTATCCAGCACCGTCTCATCCAGCTTCTGCTTCTGCTTCTGCCCCTGCCCCGCAGCCATGTCCCTTGGCAAAATACTCCACACTATCCCTATAAACAATACCATACCGCCCGCAAACACGAAGTAAGGCACAGCGCTGCCATAGGTATCAAACAAAAAGCCGCCAAGCGCGGGTCCGAGGATCAAGCCCAGATAAGCGCCGGTGGAATATTTGCCGTATGCATCCCCCACCTGCCGCTCCGGAATCCCTTTGAGAAACATCGCGTCCAAGGCAAAACCAAGCATGGCGTCCGCCATAATCAGCACCGTCCACAGCAGCGCAAAAACAATAATTCCCGACGAAAAAATCGCAGCTGCAGCCGCTCCCGCAGCGATTAAGGCCGATACAGCGATGGCTTTACGGTACCCGATACGGTCGCCAACCTTCCCTAGCATTGGACCTGTAAACGCGGACACGATAATCGGCAAAAGAAACGCAATCGTAATCTCCTGCATATCCGCTTCAAATACGTCCTGCAGATAAGGGATCAAAATCACGGTAATCATACTGGACAGCAGGCAGAATAGGATGTTCACGAACCAAACTTTGCGTTTTTCCGGAGGCAGGGCAGACCTCGGAGCAGAAACCGGCCGCTTCTCTTCAACAGGTCTAGGCGTAAAAACCGTATATCCCAAAGCCAGCACAGCGGCCGCTCCGCAGGCGGCAAACAAAACGCTCCATCCGCTGAGCAGCTCAAACCTGCTTAGAATAAAATAGCATACTCCCACGCCAATGAATCCGCCGAGATTCCGGTTGCTGTCATAACGCCCCAGGCTCTGCGCGTAGCTTCCGCCCGCATCGGTAATGATCCCGAAGATGGACAGAGTGAGCAGGATGCTGGCCGCACCGTTGATTACCCTAGCCGTCACCAGAATCGCCAAGTTGTCCGCGACAGCAAAAGCGGCATAAGCGAATATAAAACACAGCAATGACGAGATAAAGACGGACCGCCGGCTGCATCTGTCCGACATTTTGCCGAGGAGAAGTCGCATGATAAGCTGTGACAGCGAAAATATCGAAACCAGCAGGGTGAACTGAAATGTGGAATAACCCAGTTCGTTGGTATAGAGGGGCAGCAGGACATCAAAAAAGATGTACGGTAAAGATACCAAAATAATAGGGATTTTGAGTTTTTGATAGGTCATGCCTTCACTCCTCTAGGTATGCTCCAGAACATTAGGTCAATTTTAGCGTAATAAAGCAGGAAGGATTTATGCAAAAAATCATATTTTGCTGCATTCTCCCAGTGTTTGCTTCCCTGCCCCCTCGAAAAAAACGCCCGATCCACTGGATCAGGCGTTTTATCGTACAGTTCGAGTTAATGGATATTGTGTTTTTTGAAGCTGCCGCCGTTCACCTCGGCTACATCGTACACCACAATAAACGCATTTGGATCAATTTCCCGGATGATTTCCTTCATCTTGCTCTCTTCGAGCCGGTTAATGATGCAGGTGATTTCCTTGAACTGCTCATTGGAATAACCGCCGTAAGCATCCGTGTACGTAGCCCCGCGGCCCAAACGGTCGCGGATTGTTTCCACCATCACTTCGGGCTGCTTCGTAATAATTTTGAAGGTTTTGGAGCCGCTCAAGCCTTCCTCGACAATGTGAATGACCTTCGAAGCAATGAAATAAGCGATAGCCGACAAAATCGCCCCCTGCAGGCCAAACACGGTGGACACCACAATGAAAACAAAGGCGTTAAGGAACAGGATCAGGTCGCTTGTGCCAAAGGGGATTTTGCGCGACAGCAATACAGCCAGCATATCGATCCCATCCAGCGCCCCGCCGTTACGCAGAGCCAGACCCATACCAAAACCGATAATGATCCCGCCAACGACCGTAACCAGCAGCGTATCCCCTTGAATAATTGTTGGCACATGATGCATAAGAACCGTACCGGCGGCCAAGGAGGCAATGCCGACCACGGAGTTAATGGCAAAACTTCTGCCAATCTGCTTATATCCGAGCCATACAAAAGGAATATTGATAACGCCGATCAGCACGCCTAAAGGTAGACCAAACAACTCGGAGCCTACGATGCTGAGACCTGTCACTCCGCCGTCCGAGACCTGGTTTGGAATTAACACCGCTTCCAGTCCATATGCTGCGATTAGCGCTCCGATTACAATCATTACGATTCTGCCCAGTTTCATCAGTGGATTCGATTTCTGTTTTGCCGCTTCTTTCATCTACTTTCCCCGTTTCACTTTAAGTTTTTCATTTCATCGAAGGCTGGTCCGATGCTATGTGATGAATCTCACGTTTGATTATTATACCATTCTCCAGGTTATTTAAGGAAACCCGTTGTTTCTGTAAACGGCACCATCATTGTGAGGGACGGTTCGGCACAAGGTTCGTGTATGATCCGCGGACCCGGCACGAAATTAGACACAAAAAAGCGTAAGTGAGACAATAGCAGCAGTTTAGCTTTCCAGGAAACGAGATGATAGGAGTAGTGAGACATCATAGCAGGAGCGCCAAGCTTTTCAGGAAACGCAGTGCAAGTTCGCAGATTTTTTTTGCGGAGAGCGGGGAAGCAGACGAAATGAATCAACCGGTGAAATAAAGGGAGGATGCCGCCTTGGTTATTATCAAAATAACCGCCGAATACTCGGCCGACAGTCAAGAAACCCGATTGTCCATTCTGGAGTTCCCGGGCGTAAAGGAGACAGCAAAAAGCTATCTTTTTGCCGGGAAAAGGTTCAGCAAAAATAAACTGCATCATATAGAGGTGGACCTCTCCAGGCCAAGGGTGGCAAAAGGAACGGTCTATGTGCTGGCGGACCGGCTGGAGGAGTTCAAGTCGTCGATTGTTGGTACCATTGTGGACGAGTTATATAAGTACAATAGGTAACTACAGCTGGGATAGCAGAGGATCAGCTGCAAAAAACGAACAAATGAACAGCAAACAAGCTGGTACCGGTTGACGGCTGCCAGCTTTCTTTTTGATTCTGCCAATGTCCACTTTCTTATTGAAGCTCGGATAAGTCTACCGGCTGCGGCACTCCCTTTGCCCGCGCCTTCATCTCCCCCGCCAGCACTTGGCCCAAATGCTCCAAAGCCAACCGGGTGTGGCGGTAAAAGGTCGTGCGGCTCATATGAAACGCGTCCGCAAGCTGAGCTTTCCCGTAATTTTTGCGCAAATAACTCTCCCGCAAAATCTGCTGCTCCAGCTCGGTCAGCGGGGAAGGCGGCTGCCCGGCCGACAATAAGCCCTGCAGCAGTTCGCGTATCTCCGCCCCATTTATTCCCGCCGCTGCAAAAGCAGGCTGTGCAAGCAGATGGGCGTCGTCATACAAATGCTGAAGCAGGCTTCTCGCCTCCTCCCACGACAGGGGTGGGATAGCCGCCGGCTGTTTTTCCTGCGGGAACGACTGCTGAATCACCCGCTCGACCCATACCTCAAAAGATGCCTGTCTTAAATCCAGCTCCCATACCACCATACCGGGCAGCTGACGTTTCGAGTGCTGCGGTTCTATGGCCTGAAAACCTGATAGCGGAAGCAGCATGTGGAGCTGCTGATCTTCTGTCGCGATAATGGCCCGCAGTCCGTTTGTTGTCTCGATCATCCACGATTGGAACAGCGCCGCGCCGAGCTCCTCCGGCCGGTAATAGGACTGTTCCACATTAACCGCGGCCAGCAGCAGGCACATCGTGTCCGCCGCTTCGGGAGACAGCGTGCGCAGGTGCTTGGTTTCTTTTCCCAGCACATCAAGATAAAATGGAGCATACCGCTCCAGCAGCGGCAGCGTTCCTTCATGCAGCCACAGTCCCGCGGAAAAAGCCAGCGGAATGCCGTAGGCGTCCCTTGTGACCAGGATGCTCATCGGGCTGTTTTTTGCAATGTCATCCAGCAGCCGGTGATGCGCCCCGGCCTCCACCAGCTCGGACTGCCAGTCGGAGCGGGATAACGATACCTCCAAAAAACGGTGTAGATACGGCAGATCCTCCGCACGAAAACTCTGCCGCTGCTCCTGCCCATGAATTCCCGAAAAATCGACGTACCGGTGAGCGGCAGGCATCTGCTCCCGGTACAGCTCCAGCGCATGGGTCGCGTACTGCATTTGGCGCAGCCGGTCTGCGGCCGGATACTGCCCGATCAGCAATTTCAGCGCCAGCCGGCGCATTTTACTGTATTCGCCTGGATGCCGCTGCTTATAATCTTCCCTCAAAATCCGGCTGACCACCTGGTGCAGGGCAAGTCCGCCCGGAACCACACGCACACACGACATCTGCCCAAGCGCAGTGTATTCGGCAGCGTTAAGCGGACGCTTCAGCAGGCGGTTAAGCATCGTTTGATCCGCGGCGGGAAACAGCGACAGCAGCTCCAGCGCATCATACATAAACGGGTCGGCCGCTTCCCGGAGCAGCTCCGCACTCAGGATTCTGGGCAGCTGTCCCGCCCGCTCCACCTGATCCGCCCCTTCACGTCTCATCAGGTCTGTGGTCAAGGCGAGCAGCAGCGGATGTCCTTCCGATTTTCGGGCAATGTCCTGCTGTACCTGCTCCGGCAGACCGCTATCCTGTAAATAGGCATAAACCTGTTCACGGGTGAACAGCTCCAGCGAAAAGCTTCGGATCCTGGGCGACCATACCTGGTCCGTATACCAGTGCAGCGGCAGCCCGGTCCGCGATGCCATGACCAACAGGAGCGGCGCGTTTCGCAATCTGGGGAGCAGCTGCGCCAGCAGCCAGCCTTCGATCCGGCCCAGCGCCTCGCAATTATCCAAGAGAACCACCGTACGCTCCCGGCACAACTCCGCTGCAACATGTCCAAAAAGCGTCTCGTCCGCCGCACGCGTCCTGCCATACTCCGTTTCCAGGCTCATCTCCAGATAATCCAGCAGATCCTTTGGCGTGTGCAGACAGATCTGCCCATCCACCCACAGCACACGAACGGCTGACAGGCGGGCCTCCGCCGCCATGTTCGTCAGCAGCGTCGTTTTGCCGATGCCGCCAATGCCGGATACCGCAAAGATTTGCGCACCTTCCCCCGGATTTTCGAGCCAGTCGGTCAATGCCTGCATTTCCTGGTCACAACCCACAATGCGCTGAGGATGAGATATTGGATCCGCTGAAAAATGATTCATTCCGCACACTACTCTCCAATTAAAATTTGAAACAAAATCGGAACAGCCTTTGTTTTTAAATATACTATAATTTTGTTGGACCGGCATCGGGCTGTGACCAAATGTACAGACAAAACAGAGTCAATCAGGGCCCGGATTTAAGGAGCAGCCGCTAGAATCTCTCATCTAAATTGAAGGCAAGCCGAAGGGCTATTGGATAGACTTTAGGGAGCCGTCCATTCGAGCGTTCTGAAAGGGGAAAAAGGAATGAACAAACGCAAATCATGGATCGCGGCCCTGCTTGCGGGCGTGGTGATCATTGGACAGCTGGGGCTGCATGCAGCGCCCGTATTTTCGGCTGGCTCTGCCGGGGAGGGGGTGGATACAGCACTTGAGCATTCAGCAAGCATCGCTGGGGGCGGTTTGAGCGCAGCAACTGTGCTTTCAGCAAGCTCCGCCGGGGACGGCTTGGAGGCTGGTGCGAACAGCTTAGGTGGAGCCGCAAACAGCATAAATGCTGTACCGCCCGTGCAGAACGGCTGGGTGCAATTATCCACCAAGGAGCACCTCGTCTATATCGACCAGCACCAGGAGCAGTATGTGAACCAGCAGCTTCGGCTTATGAATGACATTGACTTGACCGGCGTGACCTGGATTCCGTTTGGCGGGAACGGGTCCCCTCCCTTCAGCGGGATTTTTGACGGCCAAGGCCATTCCATTAAGGGGTTGTTTATCGACGGGGATACACGGGTTTATGTCGGCTTCTTCGGCGAAGCCAACGGCCGCATACGCAACCTCAATCTGGAGGCGGACATCACCGGCGGCGCCATCACTGGGGCAGTAGCGGGTAATCTTTCTGGCGGAAGCATCGAGGGGGCTTATACAACAGGCAGCGTCGCCAGTATATTCGCCAGGGATCCGAATAAGTTTTCCGCTGCGGGTGGAATTGTAGGAGTGACGGCGAATTCAGCCATTAATCGCAGCTCCTCGGATGCCGACGTTACCGTTGGATGGGGCTACAATATGAATGCCGGAGGGATTGCCGGGTATAATGTGGACACCTCCATTACGGACTCCTATTCGGGCAGCCAAATCCGCAATACAGCAAATGACGGGAGATCTTTTGTCAATACCACCGGCATCAGCGCTTATTCGATCTCCATCTCAGGTTCAAGGAATCTATTTAAACATACCTATTCACGGGGGCTCATTCACCCCGATTATCCCGGTATGGTGACGTACAGGGCAGGGATTGCAGGCTATTTGGTTCGCACCAACGTCTACAGCTCGTATTTTGATACAGCGGCAACAGGGATGAGTAAAGGGGTGGACAGTCCTTATGATTCCGAAATCATTGAGGCTGCCGGAAAAACAACCGCTGAAATGAAACAGAAGTCCACTTATGCCGGCTGGGACTTCGAGCAAACGTGGAATATACATCCTAATGTTAATGAAGGTTATCCCTACTTGCGCCCGCAGGTGTTAACCGAGGAGCTTCCTTATGCCGTGCAAAATGAGCCTTATGTTTATCAGCTTGGCGGTTATGACGGCGCGCATGCGGGACTGACCTGGAGCGCTTCGGGACTTCCCGAAGGCTTGAGTTTGAGTTCTTCGGGAGAGCTGCATGGCACACCTGCCTCCGGCGCTGCGGAACATCGCAGCTACACTGTCAACATCACAGCGACGGACGCCGGAGGAGCAGCAGCTGTGCGTTCCCTCCAGCTTGAGGTAAAAGCAGCAGCGCCGGAGCTTCATCATGCGGTGCCCCAGCCCGGTACTGCGGTCGGCACAACAGCCATTACGATTGAACCTCGGGAGGCCGGCAGCACCTTTGCGTACATACTGAACCGGGCGGAAAGTAGCCCTCCGCTGCTCGACGATGCTCTCCCTGCGGATGCGGTGCCGTATCTCCCCGGCTCCGATCTTTCCGGGGTACAGACGGGAACTACTGTAGATTTATATGAGGTAAACGGGCAGCAGCAGATTCGAGCCTGGCAGCGTTTTGTGCTTGGAGCGGAACATATTCGGCAGTACGTCCCGGTCAGCAGCATAACGCTTGAGCCGCCGTCTCTCCTGCTGACAGCCGGCGGAGCGCCGGTGAAGCTTACGCCTATTCTGGAGCCTGAGTCCGCCACTGACAAAGTAGTGACATGGAAATCCACCCACCCGTCTGTGGCGGAGGTGGATGAATTTAGCGGTGAGGTACGGCCGCTGAAGCCCGGGCTGGCGGCTATTATCGCGACCGCTTCAAACGGTCTTACCGCTGTGGCGAGCGTTACCGTCCAACCTGCGACAGGCAGCGTTACAGGCACGGTGTACAGCGCTGAGCTTGACCCGCTGGCAGGCGCAGAAGTAACACTCGACGGCAGCAGCAAGCTGACCGATGCGCAAGGGATGTTCAGACTGGATCAAATTCCGGTCGGCACGTACACGCTAACGGTAGAAGCAGCAGGCTATCACACCTTCGAGCGGAGTGTTGAGGTGCTGGAAGGGCAAACTGCAGATACGGGAAAAATCCTGCTTCTTTCAAGCAAAACCCCTGAGCCGGAGCCTTCCCCGACTCCGTCGCCGTCACCGTCACCGACACCGTCACCATCGCCATCACCGACTCCGTCACCGTCGCCGTCACCGTCACTGTCGCCGTCACCGACACCGTCACCGACACCGTCACCGTCGCCGTCACCATCACCGTCGCCGACACCATCACCGTCACCGTCACCGTCACCATCACCGTCACCATCGCCGACACTGTCACCGTCACCGTCACCGACACCGTCACCATCGCCGTCGCCGACTCTGACACCGTCACCGACTCCGGCACCGATACCGTCGCCCACTCCGACACCGTCGTCGTCACAGGTGCCATCGGAATCGGTAACATCGCCGGCGGCCACGGCTGACCCAACCAAGGTTCAGCTGACGATCAACGGTCAAAGCGTTTTGGTTACCATGTCGCGGGAGATTGCGAAAGACGGACGGCCTGCGATCCGTCTGAAGCCGGATGCCGCACTGCTGGCCCAAGCATTCACGGCTAAACATGAAGTTCGGGTCGAGTTTCAAGCGGACAGCAGCGTACCCGTCGTTTATCTTGACCTGCCGGGAGCGGCGTTATTGGATAAGCAGAAGCAGACGGCAGCAGCGAGCGCCATCGGAGATAATTCAGGCACAGCGAATCCCTCCGGGGACGCCATCAACGCTATAAACACCATCAAAACCATCAGCACAGACTCAAGTACACCTGCCGTCATTTTTGCAGTGAACGGTGCTGAGCATCAGCTGCCTTTGCGTTGGTTAAACGGGCTTACGCCTGCGCTGGAGCCTGACATGATGGTGACTCTCGGCATCACCTGGCCTGCTTCCGCTTCAGTCAATGACCTACGCGCCATACTTGCGCAGCAAGGTGCGGAGCTGATCGGAAGCCCGGTTGCTTTTTCCATCGAGGTAAACGGAAAGCAAGTAGAGAGCTTAAACAACACGTTTTCGAGCAGGTACCTGGGCAAAACGCTGCCTCTCCCTGCCCCCGCCGATCCGCTGCGGTCCGCAGTTGTATGGGTAGATCGCGGGAACAAGGTGCATTTTGTACCTGCGGTATTCAGCACGAATGCAGCTGAAGCAGTCATTCATTCGCCGCGTAGCGGCATGTTTGCAGCGGCCCAATCCCAGCATACATTTGCAGATATAAACGGGCACGGGGCGGAAGCGGATATTCAGCTTATGGCTAACAAATGGATTATGCAAGGAGTAAGTCAAACCTCGTTCGCGCCGGATGCCCCCTTGACCCGGGCCGAGCTGGCTGCACTGCTGGTACGTGCTTTGGGAGGGATTGAGTCTGAGAAGGGCCGGTCTTTTGCCGATGTGTCCCTCGACTCCTGGTATACGCCATCTGTCACTGCTGCCCACTCGTTGGGTCTCCTTACGGGGTATGAGGACGGCAGCTTCCGGCCAAATGCCCAGTTGACGCACGAGCAGCTGGCTGCTGTAATCGCCCGGACCCTGGGCTTAGCCGGAAAAGCCCCGCGTACAAACGGGCTTCCGCCGGATGCCTTTGCCGATGCGGACACGATCTCCCCCTGGGCTGCCGAACCTGTGGCCATGCTGCTGGAGGCGGGTCTTTTGCAAGGCTCTGAGACGGTGAACTTTTCACCCAAAACGCCGGCTACCCGCGCCGAAAGCGCAGTTATTTTGAGACGGATGCTGCAGTATTTGCAGTTTATCAATTAAACAGAAACTGGAGCTGCCTCTCCGAAAGGCGGCAGCTCCACGCCCTGTACATTATTGAACCCACACGGCACTTGGCGTGTGGGTTCTTTTTGCGCGGGGGACCAGGCAAAATTGATGCTCCACTGATACCATACTCAATTTTGATTCCAGGACCTCTATCATGCGATCAATCGCCGGCCGAAACATCCGAGCGCCTTCCCCAGCATTATCTCCAGCTCCTCCCCTGCCTCATCTCCTCTCTTATTCGAAAATTTCACATATTTTCTATCATTGTTTTACGAATTTATTTAACAAATATTTAAACACTTGCGTTTGGCGTATCGCCCAAATCGTTAACTAAATTCTTCATCCACTTCCGGGAATAAATCCGCGCATAGCCGAAGCCGAAGCGGACAACCTCCTCCAGACAGATGACAAGATAGACAAGGTAGACCGGCTGTTTCCAGACGTACGACAGCAGCAGTCCGGAAGGGACACCTATAATCCACGTGGCCGTCGATTCCATAGCGAATACGAACTTACTGTCTCCCCCGCTGTTCAAAATCCCCCCGGCCATAATCATATTGGATACCTTGGCCCAAAGAAATGCAGCAAACACGATGATCACATAAGTGCCCATGTGCTTCGCATCCCCGGAGATGTTAAACGCAGAGACATACAGACTCGATCCTGCCGCTATGATCACTCCAACGACCAAAGAGATGATGATACCAAGACGGATAAACCGTTTGGCCTGATCGAGTGCGACATCGATTTCGTTTGCGCCTAAACGGTTGCCGACCATAACCCCGGCTGCACTGGCCAGACCGGACAACAAGCCGATACACATCCCCTGCAGCGGGAACGTGATGGTCATCGCCGTCATCTCCATCGTCCCCATCCGGCTGTAGATGATGGCATATGCCGTTTCGCCCAACACCCAGATCAATTCCGTCAGCAGAATCGGATAAGTTGTTCCAAAAAACTTCCGGACCAGCGGTTTAGGAAGAATAAACAAGTTCTTTAGCCCGACGGCTCCCGGCAGGCGGTACCGGTAGACCGCGCCAATGATCAGCAAGCATTCAACAATCCTTGCAATCAGCGTAGCAATAGCCGAGCCTTTTAAACCCAGTTCTGGTGCGCCAAAATTACCGAAAATGAGCAGGTAGTTCAGGATCACGTTCAAAATGACTGAGATTAAACTGACATACATTGGCCATTTGGCATGCCCGGTGCTGCGCAGAATGGCGGAATACATCATCGTGAACATTACAGGCACAAACCCTAGCGACATGATTTGCAGATAAACATACCCGTTTTGCGTCACATTTACGTCAGTGGTGAACAATTGCAAAAAGAACGGCGAATCCATAAAAACCGCTGCGGCGAACAAAAAAGAAAACACAAAACCGGTAATAACGCCGAGACCCAGCACCTGCGATACGCTTTTGCTGTCTTTGTTCCCCCAAAACTGTGCGGCATAAATCGATACGCCGGTAGATAAGCCGGCCAGTACGACCGAGATGATTCCATAAATTTTTGTCGACATCCCCACGGATGCGACGGCCACATCCCCAAGCTGTCCGACCATCAGCTGATCGGTCAAATTAAGCAGTGACATGAGCAAGCTTTGCAGCGTAACCGGTACAGCGATTTTATACACGCTTTTGTAGAATTCATTCCTGTCGGACATGGATTTTTCACGTCTCCTATATCGTTGATTTCACCTGCCTGGCTCTGATATCAGATCACTTTTTTGTAGCGCATCAGCGTGTAATTATCTTTGGCCTGAATTTCCACAACCTTGAACTTTTTCGTGAGGCACAATTCCTGATACCCCTCACCGTCCACCAAAGTAATGTTCGAGGACCCTCCAATGATGATCGGCAGCTGCATCAAAATAATTTCATCCACGAGGTCCTGATTCAGAATATGCCAATTCAAAAAGCCGCCGCCTTCGACCATTAGATCCGTGATGCCGTAATTCTCCTCCAACTGGCGTCCAAGCTCCACGAAGTCGACTTCATCTTCGCCGCAGATAATGCAGTCCTTCCCTCTGTCCCGGATCTGCTGGATTTTGGCCTCATCTCTCCCCCGCTCCGTCGTAACAATGATCGTCTGCCCTTGATCAGATAGCACATTGCTGTCCAGCGGAATATCCAGCGTTCGGGTCGGAATGATGCGGATCGGATTTTTATTGTCCTCAAACCGGTTCGTCAGGAACGGGTTGTCCGTCAGGATTGTATTTTTCCCGACCATAATGCCCTGCACTTTCCCCCGGAACAGGTGGATGTATTTCATATCCTGATTGGAAAACAAAGTGAACAGCTCCTTGCTCGAATTGCCTGCCCCCAAAGTTAATTTTCCATCAATGGAGATTTGACTGAAGATCGTTGTTTTCATCTAACCTCTCTCCTTTCACCTGTTAGCTTCCGTTAGGCATTCAATGACGCGTGCAGGGTCCGATCGATTTTGTTCAGCGCCTGTTCCTCATTACTGGCGGCCAGCTCGGTGAGACCGGCATCCAGCGACTCCCACACATGAATCATAAAAGGTTGGGTCGGCATCGGACGGGTATTGTCCAGCAGAGATAAAATATTTTGCCGGTTAGCGGTAGTTGAGGCGGCCAGCCGGCGCATTACTTCCTCATGAGCCGGAATGCGCTGCACTTTGTCCGCCCACAGGGCTTGGCATTCGCTGCTCAGCATAAACCGCGTGAATGAAAAGATGTGCTCCCGCTCCTCTGACGTTAGCGACTGGTTCGGGTAAACCAAGCCGATCGAAGAAGACATGGACCACGCCTTACGGCCTCCAATGGCGGGCAGCTGGCAGACGGCAAGCTTATCCTTCATATGCTTGTCCAGATGGTTATAAATCCACTCGCCGCAAATGATGGCGCCCAGCTTGCCGCCAATAAACTGCTCCAGCAGTCCGGTTGAGCCATCGAGGCTGACCAGCACGCCTTGGTCCATTTTTTCGCGGATGAACTGCAGGGCCTGCTTCATTTCAGGGGTAACCAGATTCGGCTGTCCCGCTTCTACCGGCCAACCGCCAAAAGCCGACAGGAACGGAATAAACCAATACCCCTGCTTCAAATCCGCTCCAATCGGCACGATGCCATGAGCGGACAGCTGTTCCGCCGCCTCTTCAAACATCTCCCATGACGTGGGCGCACTGGCGTAAATCTCCTTGTTGTAATACACAACCAGATGGTTGCCTCTCAATACCGGGACACCATACTGCACCCCATTCAGCTGCATTGTTGAAAGGGCGGCTTCAGGCAGCACATCACCCAACAGCTCTTCCGGCACTTCGGAGTAAAGCCCTTTTTCCACAAAAGAAGACATGTCGGAAGGAACCAACGCCAGATGCGGACCATGACCGGTTTTCTTCACTTGGCTCAGGCCGGCAATCAGCTCGGTAATGTTCATCACCTGCGGCGTAACCTGTACGCCAAAACGTTCCGTATACAGCCTGCAGATTTCCTCCAGCACTTCAATCGACGTATCTCCCGGTCCGTCAAATTCGTGCCATAACACGATTTCTTGTTTGCTGCTGTTCATTGCCGGTTTCCTCCCTTAAATCACTTGTTTAATTTCGTCTGGGGACACCACCGCTTCGAGCACCACCGCTTGATTCGGCGCAAGCAGCAGGCGGTCAACCGTCTGCCCCACGCTGTTGGCCGTTAAGGAACTGTCAAGCAGCACGGTCATCGGGACCCAGCCGGGTACGGCAGTGTTCAGATCCACTCGGACAGATGCATCAACACTCAAGTTAAAGCAGCACAGCAGCATTTGGTCCCTATGCAGATACCCGTAAAGCACGGTTTCGTCCGGGGATTGGGCCACAAAAAAATTATCGGGTTTCACCAGGTCGAGCCAGTCTTTTTTTAGGCGGTTCAGCTCAGCCAGCAGCGGCAGCAGCGGCGCGGGGTTCGTCCAATTAATGCGCATGACGTTAAAAAAAGCGCGCAGAATCTCGGCACCGTCCGTATTGTCGCCTAGACCGCAGTTCAAAGGCTGCTCCTCGTTCATTTCATAGCCGGTCGTCACATACGGAATCGCGTTCGGCAAAAACTGATTAAAGACCGCAGTCATCCGGGCAATTTCGACCCCGCCCCGGCTCATGATGCGCGGCGTATCCGCCGTTTCCGCACAGGCAAACACATGGATGTTTAATTCGGGCAGCTCCTCCAAAAACGAAACGAGATTGGTTTTCGTAATTTGCGTCATGACGTTCCACCCGCTGCCGAGCATGATGTTGTAGCCGGCGTTGGCCGCTTTTTTGTGATTCCGGTTAAACAGGTCTTCGCTAATCAATATGGCATGCGGATTATGCTCTTTGATGGTGTTAAAAATTCGGGTCAGCAGCGGAACCGGCAGGGCATGTCCGATGTCGATACGGAAGCCGTCGATCTGGTACGTTTCGAGGTGAAACCGGACGGCCTGCTCCAGCACGTCCCACAGCTCCAGGTTTGGTTCTTCTCCCGGATAATAGTTGCATTTGATCGTATCGAACAGGACGTAGGGCGCCTGATCGGGAGCGATCAGAGGTCTCACCTGCGGAGCAAAATCCTTGTAGAGCCGCAGGAAGGTCACATCGGTCCAAATCGGCTGAACATCGTTAATCCAGTCCGAATGCGCCGGCGATGTAGTGATGCCCATCTCCTGCTCCACCAGAGTTAAAAGCTCTTCCCCGGTCTTAGCTGCACGCTGCTTCAACTGCTCCCAAAGTGTGAAGTTCAGCTCGTTGGGCGGGTGCGTAAACTTTTGCAGGAACCCCGCGGTCTCCTGGCTGCGATAGACGGTCTTCAGCTTATCCGGCGTGCATTCCTCAAAAAAACCAAACTCCGGAATGGAAGGCGGCGCAAAACCCTCTAAAGCCTCTTTTTTGATCCAATACACCCACTCCGGGTGCTCAGTGATAAAATCGCTATTTCTCGCCGTCACGCGCGGAATGAAATCGACAACGGTTTTAATATCAAGGAAATGGCAAGCTTCCACTAACGCGCAAAGCTCGTCGTGAATCGTAAAGTTCTCCATGCCGTCCAGCAGACCGTCGTGCAGGTTCGGGTCCAGTTGGAATAACGATTGCACAGCGTAAGGGGAGCCTATGTCCCCTTTCAGGTTCAGCTTGCTGTACTTGTTCACCGGAAGCATGTAGAGAATGTTGATGCCCATTTTTTTGAGCAGCGGCAGGAGAATGCAGAACCGCAAAAACGTACCAGATTCAATGATTCCATCATGGTTGTAATCCCAGGCCGTCGAGTAACGGATCAGCGCGGAATAGATGGAGCTGTTGTCCAGATTGGTGCGTTCCTTCAGCGGATATTTCCAGGAAAGCTTCGCTAAATAATGCAGATGCTCCGTCAAAAAATCATAGGGATGTACGGCGATCTCCCCCGCCTTCTCCTCGAGAATGCAGTCATATTGGCACTCGTTCCAGATGGCAGGAATCCAAATGGGCTGGACGTCACTATCTCTCCGTGAAGATAAGTAATCGTGAACCAATTCTAATTTGTTTTTTTCGCTCATCGGCTGGTCTCACCTTTTATGTTTGGTAGGGTGCTTTAGGGAACACATGGGCGTTGGACTTAAAGGAACAAGGGTAGCTGTGCTCTACAGATCAGAGGGTAGCTGTGCTTTACGGGACAAAAACCGTCTTAACCGTTTCACACGGTACCGGCTTTCCAGAGCCTAAATCATAACCAAGCAGTTCGTTAATCGCCGCTTCGTATTGCTCCAGCTTTACTTTCCGGGTCACCAACTGCGCCAATTCAGGGTGCTCAGCGGCAAACCGCAGCGCCTCCTCAAACATGTAGCGGTATTCCCCTGCCGCGATAATTTTGATCGCATTTTGAACGAATTTCGTCGGAGAAAACGTATACCGGTACGTGGCGTTAATGCCAAACGGGACAATCCGTCCTCCACGATCGATCCATTTTTCCGCCACCTCAAGCTGAGTCCCCACCGTGTCGATAATCACATCAAACTTATGTCCGGAGCAGATTTCATGTACGGCCGCTTCGTTTAGTTCGGAAGGCGTTAGGGCGTAGTCCGAAATCTTTTTGGCAAAAGCAAGCCGGTAAGGCTGCTGCTCCGTCGCCACCGTGAGCGCCGCTTTCGATTTGCTGACCACCTGTGCCAAAATCCCCATCGGACCCGATCCGAGAATAAGCACCTTATCCTCTGCCGACACATTAGCCTCCTTAAAATTGTGCAGCACACAGGCCAGCGGCTCAACCAAAACCCCAGCTTCCCAGCTCATATGATCTGGAAGACGGTGTGCAAACGTTTGAACCGTAGAGTAAAAAAAAGTGAACGTACCATTTTCAGTCAAACCGGCTATGGGCATTCCCTTTCCGTCTGCTCCCACGCACAGGTGAGGCTGCTGCCTCAAGCAGTAATAACAGCCGCCGCAGCTCTTGTTCGGATCAATCACGACGCGGTCGCCCACCTTCAAGCGATCAACACGGCTGCCGATCTCAACAACTGTGCCAACCGCCTCATGTCCGCGGATCACGCCTGGCACGCCCTCCTCTTTTCCTGTCACCACCGCCAAATCCGTCCCGCAAATCCCGGTCATTTCAATCCGGATCTTCACTTCATCCGGCGCGGTGACCTGCGGCTCCTGACATTCGCATAACTCCAGCTTACGATTGGACGTATACACCAGAGCCCTCATACCAATCCCTTCTTTCCATTTGTTGAGAGATGGAGCAAAATGTAAGATGCGTCCAGAATATAACACACGCGCTGTGTCGAAGTAAGGTGAATTATGTAAAATAATTCAACCTGGTTATATTTTTTACAAGAATAATGGGGGTTGCGGTGTCATTTGGGGGTTGGGTGGGGGGGGGATTTAGGTGAGTGGTGTGAGCATGTTTGAGGGCTATTGATCTGAGGACAAAGTCGCTGTGGGAGAAAGTTGCTGTAAGAGAAGCGTTACTGTGGGGACAGGGAGCAACGTACTTTTCGGGAAACCCCGTCATTCAATGCGAAAAAAACCGAGGAGGTCTGTTTACGCATCGTGGCTGGTGGGGTGTGACCTCCCTGCTCCTGCGGTCGTTCATCCACGGCTTGAAAGCAAATTAGAGCTGCAACACCATTATTGACTCCTCGTTGAAAACTTCACCATTATCACGAAAGCCAAAGCTTTCATAAAGTTGTTTGGCAACCATGTTCTCAGCTTTATAAGGAATCCAACAATATTGTGCTGACCCTGCCGGATAGGTACGAATAAACTCCAATATCTTTTTCATGGCCTCCCGGCCATAACCCTTGTTCTGGTGTTGCTTGTCGATCATCAACCGCATGATACAATAGTTACCTTCCGCGATTGACGGTTCATCGTAACCTGTAATTCCATAAGCCAGCATAACAAAGCCGACCGGCTGCTCATCAGCGTAAATGACAAATGGAAAAGGACGGCCTCCATTGGTCGCAAGGACATAACACGAAGCCACGCTCGACAGATTGGAAGCCACATATCGCCGTTGGTCTTCTGAAACTTCCAAGTTAAACATGGCACGCCGATTCTCCAGTGTGATTTTTCTGAGTGTAATCATAGCGATATTCCCCCATAGCGTTGTTTATTACGGAAAACTTGCCTCTTTTAGGATACGGTTCTCCACGCTGCTATAACTGCAAATTTTCTGGGGTTCATTCTATATAACAATTTCCCCTTCATCGCTTGGTTCTTCAAATCCGTTGAGGAAGGTGGTTAATAATTCCTCTGTAATTGTAAAGGCGGCATTGGCATCAAACCGTACGCTGCGAGCTTTAAGGCGCCTCCGTAATTCATCAGGATGCACTTTCAAGTAAATCAGTGCCCATTGCCCCCCGGCATTTTCAACAAGCTGCTTATATTCATTTCTTTCCGACCTGGACCAAAAGCTAGAGTCAATCACAACCTGCTTTTTATCTTGAACGCACTGCACGATCTTATTTTTTAATCGAATATGCGCTTCATTTAAGTAATCCCTATACTTTTCCATGGGATAGTCAATTCCATATCGTCCGTTAACTGACCATACCTCCTCATCAATGGACAGGCGTATATACCCACGCTCCTCCAATTTTTGTGAAAAAGTCGTTTTCCCTGAGCCCGCTATTCCACACATTAATACAACTAAAGACTTATCAGGATCTCGTTTTGATTCAATTAGTTGCTTTATTTCTCCTATTTCTAACATTATGATTCCCTCCTAACAACGAAGTAAACAGATAGTTTGGCAGATCCAAGAACCTTCTGTCTAATTTGTTACGTTAAAGCCTTTGGATATGTGTATTAGTAAATGAAGATTCTTGATATTTCAGCCCGGCACCTATTGCTCTATCCATACAGATATGAGCGATCCAGATAATCGATCCCAATAATAGGTAATCGTTTGAAAAAAATAAGTAACCTAGTGCAAAAAGCAGGGGGATAATAAAGGTGTGTCCAAAATTATAAACGATCGCGCCTATTTTCTTATTTATTGTATAGCCAAGCATTGTAAGATCAGGAACTAATAACAGAACAACGAACAACCCTATGGGGAAGTGCAGCTGCATGTAAATAAAAAAGGACAGCGCAAAGGCAAGCGCATATTCAACGTGAACGATTTGTTTATTCGTCATGACCTCACTCCTTATAAATCCTTTTGAAATAAACTAAGCACTAGTTTTTCAATATCGTCTATATTCTCTAAATACTTCACATCACTTGCAAGTTCTTTAATGGTCTGCACGACTTTTAATGCCTGTTGATAAAACCGGACTTTTTCCTCAAGCTTCATGATTTTTTGATCAAACAACAGTACTGTTGTATCCTTACATTCTGTTGATATCGATTTGTTGTCCCGTAATAGCAGTAATTGTTGAATTTCCTTTATTGTAAAACCTAGTTGCTTTAATACGATGATAAGCCGTATCTGTTTTTCACATTCTTCATCAAATTCTCGATAACCATTTTCTCGTCTGATTGGAGTCAATAAGTTCTCTTTTTCATAATAACGAATGGTATCCGTTTGAATTTGATATTTGACCGCAAAATCCCTGATTTTCATATTAGCCCCCTTTCCAGTAAAATCATAACATTGGAGTAAACTCCAGAGTCAACAATTCATTCGGCGGCAGGAAACAGAACGTGTTAGGTGGGGGCTGCATTCTCCCCCATCTATGAAGAAAGGACAGGGCGGTCTGCAGTGACCCCTGTCCTTCTTTACTTTAGCTAAATTTTTCTATTATATATTTTAACTGTAATTGGAGCGACAATCATAACAAGGAGTATGCCGATAAAGATGGTCATTGATGCGCTTGAAGTGAACTCTCCATGATTAGCCAAATCTTTAAAAGCCGTGACCAAATAAGTAATAGGATTATGTTCAGCTACGCTCCGCAAAAAATGGGGCAACGTATCAATAGGCACGAAGGCGTTGGATAGGAACGACATCATCATGGTGACCATTGTCGAAATACTAGAGATCGTTGCTGCCGATTTGGATAGCAGACCAATCAATGCAAACACCCAACTGATGGCGCATGCGCCGAAGATGGCCAAAAGCGAAGCGACGATCAACCACCCAAACCCGGCTTCCGGACGCCATCCAAGAACGTAGCCCGTACCGATCGAGAAAAAAGCCGCCGCGACATATCGTAAAATATCTGATGCCACTAAACCAGCCAGTGGAGCAATCCGGACAATGGGTAATGATTTAAACCGGTCAAAAACACCAGTATCCAAA
Source organism: Paenibacillus nanchangensis (assembly GCF_046543445.1). NCBI lineage: Bacteria > Bacillati > Bacillota > Bacilli > Caryophanales > Paenibacillaceae > Paenibacillus > Paenibacillus nanchangensis. The sequence goes on along the minus strand of NZ_JBHOFD010000033.1, from coordinate 45,979 downwards.
TCCTCCCGTAACTGCGTGCCCGTTGCTGCTGACGACATGACCAGTGTTTGAATGAGAATTCCCGGCACGATGATTGGCAAGTATCCTTGTACACCTCCAGCAATCGCACCTCCGAACAGATAAGAAAAGACGATCATGAAGAAAATAGGGATTACGGTTACATCGATCAATTTATCAGGATTATGTTTGATTTTCAGAATATTTCTTTTTGCCATTACAACAATATCATACAGAGCGCTCTTTAAGTTGTTTTGTTTGCTTATCACAGATTCCATGTTTATCCCCCTAATTATTTAGTTAGTTCCAAAAAAACCTCATCAAGCGTTGGTTTTCTAACTGAAAACTCTTTGATTTCTATATCTTGCTGAGTTAAATCTAATAGCAATCTCGTCATCACTTTCGTGTCTGCCAGCTTAACGGTCAATTTGGTTCCTTCGGGTGAAATCATGGCCTCCTGAGCAATTCCCGCCTTGATTAGTCCTTTGGCTCTTTCGGCATCCCTCATATGCTCCAGAGTAATTTCAAATTGGGTATCGCTTAACAAAGACTTCAATTCATTCGGCGTTCCCTGAGAAATGATTCTTCCATGATTAATTATCGCTAGCCGATCTGCCAGTTGATCCGCTTCCTCCAAATACTGAGTGGTCAGCAAGATCGTTGCCCCGCCGTTTGCCAAGTTGCGGATCACTTCCCACATCTCCCCCCGTGTGCGCGGGTCTAAGCCCGTTGTCGGTTCATCAAGAAAAATGAGTGGGGGCTTCACGATTAAACTCACCGATAAGTCCAACCGTCTACGCATCCCCCCCGAAAATTCACGAATCGGCCGATCCTTTGCTTCGGTTAATGAAAACTGGTTGAGTAGTTCAAGAGCCCTCGCTTTGGATTGACTCGCTGATAGACCATTCAATTGCCCAAAGAGCCTCAAGTTTTCCATCGCAGTCAATTCCTCATCAACGGTTGCATATTGGCCCGTCAAGCCAATCAAGCTTCGAACCTTTCGAGCATCTTTGGTGACATCTTTGCCAAAAATTATCGCTTCGCCTTTTGACACTTTAGTAATCGTTGCAAGCATTCGTAAGAAAGTTGTCTTCCCTGCACCATTCGGACCCAGAATACCGAAGATCTCTCCTTTCCTAATATCCAAAGAAATACCATCGACTGCTCGCTTGTTAGGAAATTCTTTAACGAGCTCTTTAGTTGAAACGGCTAGCTCTGTCATTCTGTTTTCTCCTCCGCAAATTTAATAAGGGTCCCTTACTAATAAAATAAGGTACCCTTATTAATTTGTCAACAACCTAATTTGAATTACTTCGGTGACCTGATAAAATAGAGGGGTACGGAGAACAAATAAGGGGAAATTATTGTGGATGAAAAACAATTAAACGTCGATATAACCACTAACTTCATGAAATATAATGATTTACTTACGGCGTTCTTAAAAGAAAACATACTTAAAGGCAGCAACGTATTTACCTCACTAAATCGGGGGCAGGGGAAAATATTGAGTATCCTTCATCAAACGCCAAATATTTCCCAAAAGGAATTAGTCAATCAATTGGATATGCGCCCGCAATCTGCTTCAGAAATGATTAAAAAGCTAGAAAAAAAGGGATTCATCGAGCGGTATAAATCTGAAGAGGATCAACGCGTGATGATGATTACACTAACTAAAGCCGGCAAAGTAGTTTTAAATCAAACCGGAGATTTTCAGCCTGTATTTTTAAATGTTCTAACGATGGATGAAAAACAACAATTTAATCGAATACTCGAAAAACTTGTATCCGAAATTGAACCCGAAGTCGCGAAATTTCGAAACAAGCAATAGGGGCATCATCTATAGATGCCGAAGGGGGAGGGGTACCAGCTGCACGCTTGAATTTCCGGTAAGGTAGGTTGCGACAATCAAAGGGAGCCGTCCCTAAGTCGATGATTTGGGGACGGCTCCCTTTACTGTAACATCTATAGAGCGAATCCGAGTGCATGTAACCATTCACTTTTGGACACAGTTTATAGATAACACTTATCTTAAGGACATCAAGGGGCGGTACATCTTGCTTAAATCCACCATGATTCGCATCTCGGTCCTCTATATTTTCATTGTGATCGTCATCTCTATCCTGATTTATATCCCCGCGGCGATTGGACTTGCCGATAATTCCGACTTTAACCGGACAATGCGCGCTTTTGGGATGACTTCGATCAGTGGGATCAAGTATTGGAGTGCTGAATATCAGTACCATTTATCCGCTCCCGACAGTGTGACTCAGTATTTCAAAAATATATTTTTACCCATTAAAGACAACCCTGCAGAATACCACTCGACACAATTTATGTTTATGAAGGTAGCCCTCTTCCTAAATGCCTTAGCCAACAAACTTTTCCATCGTACCCCCAACTTGTTTCATCTGTTTTTTCAAACGGTACAGTATATTCTCATTTACGCTTTTGCCTTGGTTTTGTTCTTGAATGAACATTGGAGAGATCATGCCTACGCCAATCACGCGGTTAAAGCTATTTTTGCTCTAATCTTTTTAGATTGCGGATATTTGGTTTATTTTAACTCTTTTTATGGAGAATCACCGACGTTTATTTTTCTGATTTTATCCTTTGTCCTACTTCTTTATCTTGAAAAAAATAAAAACAGCTATTGGGTTTACACAGGCTTAATCCTGTCGCTGTTTATTTTTTCCGGATCCAAGTCCGCCAACTTCCCTTCAACTTTGTTGTTGTGTGTTCCCCTTGTTTACTACGCGATCAAACATGAAGGAATGCGGAAAAAAATCACAATTTGCGTTGCAGTCGTTGTTATGCTGGTTGCCTCTTACAACTATGTTAGATTGACGCCGCATTGGATGAAAAATGATACGACCTTCCAAGCCGTTTTTTTTGGCGTGCTATACAATAACCCATCACCGGAGAAGGCTCTTCAGGATTTGGGTTTACCGCGGGATCTGTCCGGGTTCGAATCCATGACCGCTTACAATCGGCAGTCCTTAAATCCAAAAATAAAGGATATGAATTTTCAGACCTTGTTTTTTGACCGTATCAGCCCATTTGGAGTGTTAAAATATTATGTAACCCATCCTGTCTTTTTCGCCAAAAAACTGGATATAAGCGCGGAGGCCGCCCTGCCGCTGAGACCTACTTATCTGACCAATTTTCATTTATCTTCCCGGCAAGCCGACTTATTGTTCGCTGATCGAATGAATGTATGGGAGAACATCAGAAAGCATTTTTCAGGCTCTGCCTCTTTGTTTCTAAGTCTGGTCCTGGTCTTGTCTGCAGCAAATGTGATTGCCTTATTAAGAAAAAAAGCCGGTTTATACAGCATTTTGCTCCGGTTGGCGCTGATGGGGGCCGCAGTGGGGCAATTCATTGTCCCCATTGTAAGCAATGGGAATGCGGATTTGCAGAAGCACATGTTTTTATTTAATGTGCATTGGGATATCCTGGTCATCGTGTTACTGCTGGACCATCTTGATTTTAAGAGCCGGACTTTTCGGTGGGCAGGCACGGTCACCGTTGCTTTTTTGATCGTCATTTCCTTTTATTCGAGCAGACCCGAAATGCTGACACTTGGCCGTATAGATGATAAATCCATTCAGTGGTATGTTTTGGAGAAAAGCAACGGTTGGGCAAAGGTGATCGCTAGAGACGCTTTATGTCGCAGCACGTATGATGAAACCTCTAACGACTATACGCTAGCAAGCGTTCATGAGAGTTTGAACACCCATTACATGAATAAATGGTTTACACAGGATGAGCGGAGCCGTATTGGTCATGCAGCGTATTACGCAATATGTAACGACAATAATTCGCAGCAGGCAGCAGCCGGAGACCGGCCCCACTACTATTTTTCGCCAATAAAATATGCCGTTCAGAACAGCAACCGGGCATTTCGGCAACCCTATTCCGCTTATTTAACCTTGCCGTCGGTAGAGGATGTGAAGCAGCTTTTTGACCGGTCTAAGGCGGCTTCTGTATTAGCCGTTGATTATTGGCTGTCCACCCCTTATTCCAACAGTACCGACATGGCGCGAATCATGTCTTCTGATTATCAGGTCTATTGCCGCAAGGTGAATGCTGTACTGGGAGTACGGCCGGTCATGTGGGTTAAGCTGTGAAGTGTACCTAAGTGTCGATAAATCCAATTGGGATATAGCCAAGGCATCCGGGCTGTCTGAGGTTGAAATCATTGCATTAAAAAAACAAGGCTAAAGCAAGTGATGAAGAGTCAGTCCATTGGGGACTGGCTCTTCGTGCTGTTAGCCGCTATGAACGCACAACCCTACCCTGGCTCGGCCCTTAACTTAAGTCAATGCGCGGAAGTATCTCCCCAGTTACTATAAAATCATAACTTCGACATTGGTTATGTATCCAAATAAATCGTGATCAGACTAGCGGAGGGGCTTGGTGGATTCTCTTTTTAATTCTGCTTAGTGACTCAGGTGTAATGCCGAGGTAGCTGGCTAATTGATGCTGAGGTACCCGGTCAATGAGTGAGGGGCGTTTCCTTTGCAGCAATTTGAAGCGTTCTTCAGGCGATGAAGCGATAAAAGCAGCAAATTCCTCTTGGACCTGACCGAAGTTCTCCTCAATCATCATGCGGGTCATGGTCTCCAATTGCGGGTGCTTGTTGTACATGTCTTTTTCCGTCTCCAGATCTCCAACGACCATTACCGCATCTTCTATGCATGTGAAGGTATAATCGGATAACCTGTCGGGTTTGTGATGATTAAAGATGGCGATTGCTTGCTCCTCGGTGTAGAAATTGGAAGTCATCTCCCTTCCCTCTTCATCGATAGAATATTGCCTTACGCAACCTTTTAGGATGAAATAACAGGTTGTAGGAGCATCCCCTTGTTGAATAAGAACGGTTCCTTTTGTAAATTGTTCTACACGAAGCTCATCCATAATGGCTTGCTGATCTTCCTTGGTAAGGGAAGTCCATCTCGACAAATATTTGAATAAAACGTCCTTCATGTCCATAATGTTTATCTCCTTCCCTTCCGTATTTCCTTTGATCCATTTTCTACCGTTGGTGAGCACATTGTAAAGGATTTTTCCATTAAAAATAGGAGGGAAATCTCATGAAAGCTATGGCACAAATCGCATATGGTCCACCGGAAGTAATAGTCCCGCAAGATCTCCCCAAACCGTCGCCTGGAAACAAGGAGGTCCTCATCCGGGTCCACGCTGCCGCAGTGGGTCCATCGGACTGCGCTTTTCGCAAGGGCGATCCGCCAGCCATTAAATTGATCTATGGACTTTCCAGACCGAGATATGTTGTTGGAGGCTGCGAATTAGCCGGCGTGGTCGAAGCGGTAGGCAGAGAAGTAAAGCATATCCAACCCGGGGATCGTGTGTTGGGGATGAGTGCCAATAATTTCGGTGCCCATGCCGAATATAAGTGTCTTTCTGAAGAGAGCCCCCTAACGATTATCCCGGACAACATCTCTTACGAAGAAGCCGTCGGCGTCTGTGACGGAGGTGCCACCGCGTTGACGTTTCTGAGAGATAAGGCAAAGCTGCGGAAGGGGCAGAAGGTGCTTATTAATGGTGCCTCGGGGGCTGTCGGCATCTACGCTGTACAATTAGCCAAGTTTTATGGCGCTGAAGTGACCGGTGTTTGCTCTGCCGGCAACGCCGGTCTGGTTAAGTCAGCAGGCGCAGATTATGTTATAGATTACACCCAAGAGGATTTTACGATGGTGGACAAAACTTATGATGTCGTATTCGATGCTGTGGGCAAAAGAACCTTTTCGTCATGCAGACGTGTACTTACAGCCAAGGGAATTTATCTGACTACCGCACCAAAGCTGTCGATCGTTATACAGATGCTGTGGACCTCATTGTTTCAAGGGAAACGGGCCATTTTCGCAACAGCCGGTCTTATGCAAAACAAAGCAAACTTAGCGTTTCTCATGAAACTCGCAAAAACGGGAGTACTAAACGCCGTAATTGATCGCCGCTATCCTCTGGAACTCCTGCCGGATGCCCACAAATATGTAGAGACCGAACGAAAAAAAGGGAACGTAATTATTACGCTCTAAGGTCAGCCGTGACTCTTGGCTTACGATCTTGCAGCTTATGTGGGAGGGTTCATCTTATCTATTAATATTGGAGGAGCTTTGGCTAAAGGCGAGGCATGTGATGAAGAGTCAGTTCATTGGGAACTGGCTCTTCGTACTGTGAGCCGAGGTGACTTCTAGAGAAATAGACCGCTCCCCACGGGATACGGTCCACCGTCCTACTTTTCTCCCTATATATTCCACACCTCCACAACCCTGCCCAAATCCACATACTCCTCATGATCCAGCTTCACCTGCACTCTGCCCTTGCGGCGTTTTTCACGCCATTCCCGCAGCGCCTCTTCCGTTTCCAAGCGGAGCTCGGCAATTTCCAAAGCCCGGTCCAGAATGTACTTGCTGGTATAAAGCACCTTATAAATCCCTTGCCCTCCAAGGGCGATAGGAACGACTAACCCCTTCCATGCCTCAATCGAAAATCGTACATACAGTTCCTCCTCCGTCCCCGGGCGGCAAGGGACCTCCTTAATCTCCTTACGCCGCAGCACTTTCCAATCCGCAACCTTTCCTACCCAGTGAATGCCCGTTTTTGCAGGATCAATAAACTTTTTGCGGGATTGGCACATCGCCACGTATTCGATTTGAGTGAGGATTTTTACGTCCGACAGGTTCTTTAACGGCACATGGTAAAAAGAATGCTTCCTCGCCACCTCAACTTGCTCCGGTCCCCGGACTGAACCAACAAGCACATTTTTGCCTACCAGCTGGTTGGCATAATACTCTTTGGTTCCGCGTGGGCGGGTGGAGCGTTCGTACGCTTTTTCTGGACTGTCTTGAATAATCTCATCCAAAAATTGCTCGACCAGGCTTGTGGAATTCGGCAGAAACGGCAAAGCACCAATGTTCAGCAGCTCAATACTTTTATAAAAACGATGGGTTTTATACCGCTCCTCATCAGGGTACGGAAACAACACATACGCGCCAAACATGCTTCGTTCGTATTCCCCCGAGCCTTTTTCGTGATACACAATCGCATCCCGATAACGGTGCATCGTGTTAATATCGTCTTCTTCAGGCCCAGGCTGACCATATGCTCTGTGGTAGTGAGTGCCTTCATACGCCGGATTCAGCCGGTATTTCGCATCAAAAACATACCTGTACTCTTTGATTGTGCCAGCATCCTTTTTCTTCAGTGTCAGCACATTATCCGGACGCTGACTGAGCGTCGGCGTCTTATCCGAGCCGGGAATCGCATTATAATACAGGATGAACTGCTCTCCATTGACTGGATTTTCGTACACCATCTTGGCACTCTGCGAGCGATCCAACGTCACAAAAATCCCGTTCCGGTTCACCTTAATGATGTCCTGCTTCACCAGTTTGTACTTCTGACCCAGGAGTTGGTTCAGCTTGAGAAAACACCAATATTCATAGAGCTGCGCGACATCCTTCATCGACAAGCGGAACAGGTCGCTCTGGATCGACAAGCCTTTCAGGAGCATGAGATAACACCGGTACACTTCCCGGTATCCCGGCGCCATCTGCAGCACAAGCGTAACCGACATCTGCTTCAGCACACCCACCTCACGCAAAAAATCCATCCGGAGCACACGCTCCAGTTGAGTAAGCATGGTGTCCATTTTTCGCAGGAGTAAAGGGTCTTGGGTCCGGTTGTTCAGCTTCCAGCGACCTTTAAGCCCCTTCAGCTTCCCATGAATACGTTCCAGCATCCAGCGGATAAACCGGTTCTCATTAGTATCATACGCGAGACGTCTGCGCGTCTCCAATAAATGTGTAGCGGTGTAGCTTCGGCCATCGACCGTTAAAAAACCAAGCTCCCTATCTTCTCTCAGCCGTTCGGGATGTTTGGCGAGCTCGCGGATATTTTCTTTTCCGGCCTTTTTGACCCGATTGGCATCGACCAGCCGTCGGTCCTGGAGCAACGCGTAATTCGGATTTTTGTTAATCCGTTCAACGGCATCCAAGAGCTGTCTAAATACATGCTGTAGTATCGTAAAAAACTCCGTCAAACTCTGATGCTGCGTCTCCCGAAGGCCAGTTAGCTGATAGGTTCGGCGCAAGAAATCAAACGCCAGATTATAAATCTGCTCATTCACTTCATTTAAAATGTTCTGGTAATCCAGCTTGTAATCCATCTTCGAGGGGAAAATCTCCATCTCCACCCGCAACAGCGTCTGCCCCTCCTCCCGGATTTCCCATTCCGTCAGGCCAACCTCATTCCCAAAATTCAGCGCACCTGCAAGGATGGAATCCCCCAAAGGTTTGATCGCCTGCCGCAACAGCACATTGTCATGGTAAAAGGTGAGGTTCCCGGAGGTCTTTTTTTGAATCACCAGCTCATAGGACTGGGTCTCATAAAAGCACGGAAACGCCGCCTCCCCCGGCCGCCACTCCACCATCCCGTAAGCTTCTGGCGAAAAGACCTTGATCTTCACCTCACCAAGCCGTTCGGAGCATACCAGCCCAAGCTGCGCATTCACCCACTCCTGATCCGATAACCGATGAAGCTGCAAGGTTTCCACCGTAGGATGATAGGGCCGTCCTTGAAGAAAAAGCGTAAAAAGCTCCGTGTCCACACGGAGCAATTCGACCGTCTGATTAAGAGAGCCAGTATGAGGTGAATCCATCTTCCTCCAGCCTCCTAAGCATAAACGCCAATTTACGCGCACTTTGCGGATGTACGGCCGTTGGCGGAGTTTGGCCAGCAGCCCATTTCATGTAGAGCGGAGAAGCATCGTCCATAAGCTCTGGAAGGTTTAGGGTAACGCCAGCTCCAGTACCAAGAGCCACCTTCATCAAGTTCAGCAGAACCCGACGCACCGAAGAGTGGCTGCCTTGGATGCGCGGCAAAATCTTTTGCAGCAGCTGCCAGTCAAACGCCTCTTCCTCATCCATCAGCTTGTACCGCTCGTTGTAGATCATATAGAAACAAATCGCATCCCGGACCCGGAAGCCCACATTAGCGTGGATGTCCTCCAACAGGGCATTAATGGTAACCAGTCTCTCCGTCGTCCGGACAACAAGCGCTTTGTTAGCATCATAAGCATCCACCAGCTGCAAATAATCCGAGCGCAGAAAAAGGTGGTTTAGTTCGGCGGGATTAGCGGGGTCAGCAGAGACAGCAAAATTAGCCGGGCCGGCTGGGGCAGTAAGCTCAGCTAGGCCACCGGAGACGGCAAGACCAGTAGGCTCGGCGGGGAGAGCAAGATCAGTAAGCTCTACGGCACCATCCGCCGCTTCCTGCGCACCCAGGTCCGGATACTGCCGCAGATTAATGTAATTGAACTCCAGCGTGTTGGCGCGATCGAGTACTTTTTTGCTAAAAGGATGCGTTGTCTCGTCCATATTTACCGTCCCGATCAAAAACACATTCTCGGGGATACCCAGGCTGCCATACTTCGCTTGGTCTTCAGCCTTATCCAGCAAAGTAGAAGAAATGAGGTCCTGCGTGCGAATCTTCCCGTCCTGCCAATCCTGCGTTTCCAGCACACTTAGCAGATCACTGAAATAATGCTCCACCCGTGCCAAATTCATCTCATCCAGGCAGATAAAATAAGGTTTATGCCCATTCTCCGGCTGCCGTGCCTCGACTAACACTTCCGTGAGCGGGCCCGGCTTGAAGCTGCCCGACAAATCCTTGTACCCGAGCAAATCCGCAGGATCACTCCAATCCGGCCGCACAGGGATCAAGGTGAACTGACCGTTATCCCCCGTCGCCCCAAGCGCCTCTGCAAACAGCTTCACGAGCCGCGTCTTCCCCGTGCCCGATATGCCCGCCAGGATGACAAAAGGTTTCGTCTTTAGCGACAAGTAAAAGTTCTCGATAAGATGCTCAGGAAAAAAGAAGCCTTTGCGGCGGATGTGGGATTGGATTTGGTGGAGGATACTTAGGACTTGTTCGTCCTCCAGCGGCTCAGCTTCTTGTGGCAATGGCTCCACTTCCTCGCCATTAGCTTCATCATCACTTGCAGCGATGACCCTTTCCGCATATAGACGGTAATCGTCAATTAAATTCCCAAGATCTTGTACCAACTGTTCATCATTCGGGACGCTTCCTCTATCATATTTAATGTAAGCGATAGTCGATGCCTGATAATCTTTACCAAGGCCACTATCCACGAGTTGAATGTTCTCATCCTTATTCATATTAACTAGAGCAATGAGGTCTCGAAGCTCTTGTTTGCGTTCTCTCAGATAAGCGTAGCCACCTCTGCGTCCGTATTCTTGAATTGGCTTTGTTACACCCTGATTAAACGTAAGATATACAGCACTCATGTCCTCAGCAAACAGATACACAATATATTCCCCGTGCTGAGTTGTTTCCGTTATCCGTTTATCCAAAACTGCCAACCAGGGTACCGTTGCCCAATTTCCTTGTCCAATTGACCCTTGAACCTTGTATTGATCATCTATGAAGGGTAGCCCTTTAAGCTCTGAGGGCAGGGTCTGGCGAAACAATGTACCAAGTGAATGCCCTGCGAAGACTTCCTTTTTGGCAGCGGTATACTCGTTCATAATCTTCTCTAGATAACCCTGCAAAGAGAAGTGCTGTAACGCAGAATTATAGGATTGGAGTTCTTCGCTGGCAAGCCGCTCTAACTGCAAAAGCCCCTCTTCCCCTAGCTGTCTATGAATTTGGCTAAGAAACCCAATAGTATTATCTTTCAAATTTAAAAACAAAATACGCGAAAGCTCACTATCAGGACTGTTAACTATATCCTGTAATCGAATTTTAGATGCCTCTCTCCACAACCTCTTCCCTTGTGGCAAGTCTACCCGATTTCCTTTTTCTTGTTCAGCTATGTAATAGTTACGAAACCGCTTTTTAACGCGATCATAAGACACACGTTCCCGCTTAGATGCTCTAAGCTCTTCAATTAAGGATAGGATTAGGACCATCTTATATGATTTTTGTTTTCGTTTGAAAATTTGTGTGATTGTTTCCGGTAATGGCATGGAGTCCTCCAGGATCGTTAAAGATTTAGTATATTCCTGATGTGCGTTCACCTAAATCAGAAAATAATTAGGGTTTTAGACTAGGGATTAGGAAGCACTAGATCGTTTAATGTTCGCATTCCTTAGACTTGTCTAACTATCCAATTCAGACGGTCATAGCGCAACCTAGTATCCTCTAGATCTACAATATGTATGGTAATTCGACAATATAGGAGGGGTTCCCTTCCAAAAAGAGCATAAGAAAAGGACTGTTACATGAACAGCCCAAACAAGAGTAAACTTATGTTCTTATCTTTTCTTATTCTGAGAGAACAGAAGGAGCACTAGAGGCATGTGCAAGCTGCATACCATCCATGAGCTCTTGAAGATATAAACGTTCATACTGAATAGATTGCTTTATAGAAAGCTTATCCTCCCAGTACTCAAACTCCTGTTGACGTGCAATATCCATGGAAGCAAACAACGCTTGAAAAGCTCTGTGTTCATCTTTAAAGGCTTGTTTGGACTCAGAATGCCGTTCAATTAGGGCGCTTACCTCATCCAATCGACCTTGAATTGTTTGTATAAACCATGCTGGAAAGCCCAAGTCATCTCCTCCAATTTAGAAGTTTACTGAAACACTCCTGAATATCAACTTTTTCATGATGCAACCTAGCCTCCACCTCATTAGTGCTTCAGACTATCCTGCATCCTCACCTTCCCTTAGTATTCCCTCCAAACCGCAATTAGTTATCACCTCACAATATAGCAAAATTGTATGCGAAGAAAATGTTTTTTTAATGCTAAGGTCGAATTAAAAAAAATTATTCTTATGAACGAAGAGAATTACTATAGTTGCTATCTACTATAGGAAATATATTTCATTTTTTTAATCTCAAATCATTCTATATCTCCCCAAATTGGAATTTAGCATTAGGCTTGTGCAAAATTATAGATTAGGGAACTGATTTGATTTTTTTAGAATGATGAAGATTCATAGGAGAGTTTTTAAAGGATGCCTGGTATAACCGGAGGTATAAACTTATTCAGAAAATTTGATTAACTTGATTAAATGAATTGGTTGATAAAACAAAAAAAGAGAGGAATGGCTCCCCTCTTCAGATAATCGATATTTTAAACTGCACTGTGAAACAGGTAATATCTTAATCTAACTCTTGTCGCATTCTTGTATTACTTCTTTTATTTAATTAAACTGTGATTTTCAACCAAATATAAAAGATAGTTGTCCAAATCTGATAGGGAGTCGATTTCCGTTGAAATAATCTCAAGCCCCTCTTCTAGATACCTCAAAATTAATTCATCAATTTTTTTCGCATCCAACGGCTGTCCAATTTTGTCAATCAAGATATGCTTATATAAAATGTACTCCTCTCCTCTAGCGATTACTCCGTCTCCAATCATAAAATCACTTTTCACTCTCTCTTTAGGTTCGGGTACTCCCTCATTAGAAACCAATCCTTTAACAAATGCTAATTTTAATGCCTCCGGTCTCTTGTCATTCCAGTCAAGCTCACTCATAAGCTTCATAAGTTTTTCTTCCCCATCTCGAGAAAGAGGTAATCGTCCATTAGCCATTGAAAATGCTCCTATTCAAATGTAAAATAACCTTCACGGACATTCGTTGACATTTCTACATCATCGTATTGCAATAAATAAGATTTTTGGACAAAGGGCTCGATTTCTGTAACGAAGTCTTTAGTTATTTCTGTGTCTGTCGTCAGAATAATCACCTGATCACTTAAATTCGTAAAGTAACGATTCACTAAATTAGAGCGGTGAATACTATCGAGCCGCGCCAATGGAGTATCAATGACGAAAGGGAAATTCGTACCGGAAACTTTAGTGAGCGCCCAAATCATGGATAAAGCGATCAGTTGTTTCTCTCCTTCAGATCTTGAATTCAGATCGACCAGGTTATTGAACTCATCATATATTTTCAAAGCAAATTCCTTAGAATCAAATTCAACACGGTGTAAATCACGCTTACGGAACAGTTGAAGCAGTATCGCTTCAATTTCCGCTTTTAATTGGTTTGCCTTTAAAATTGTGACACGATCAACAAATTCTTTTGTCGCATCAATCAATTTGGACATCAAGTCTAACTTTTGCTCTACTGGACCGAGATCTTGTATCGCCTTTCTTTTGGTCGTGAGCTCTTTTGATAGATCTTGATGACGATCCTGAAGCCGACGGAGGTTTTCATTTCTGCTCTTTTTTGCATTGAATAATGCTCCAAGTTGTTCAGAAATCTTAGCAAGCTCTTCATCCTCAGCTTTAGTATCAATCACATCCGGTGCATCTTCTAGTTGCGCCATCAAGGTTTGAAGTTCAACATCAATTTTATTTTTCTTTTTAATTAAATCATTGATACTAAGGTTGGTAGGTAAATTCCAATTTAGAATTGCCTGGAGCTCATTGGGCGACAAATCATAGCTATGTAGGACTTTCATAGGCTCAACTTTGATATCCTGCATTTTATTAACCTTTAACCAAGCCTCTTTGCCGTGTTCTGTGATTTGATCTTTTTGAACACTCGTTAATGGAGGATTAGTCTCCCGATTTAATAAATACGCAATAAATTTATCAAACGGTGCAAACGCTGCTTGGCTTCTATTCAAAAGTGAGATATGTTCCTTCTCTTTTTTGATTTGCTGTTGGAGTTTTCTCACCAACGGATAAATGACTATTTTAGGTAGTGAGCGTCCAACGCTTTCTAGCGCCATTTTTATTTTTTTCTGTTCGTTTTCTAGTTCCCCAACTCGGCGATTGATTTGTCCCTTGGTAATAGAGTTACTTGCAAGTTTTCTCCGTCTTTCTTGATTTAAATAATTCTTTTTTTCATTTAGAAAATCGATCTCTTTTTCTACAGGCTTATCTTGCGATTTTAATGATTCTAACTCAGAAGCACACGTTTCCAATTGCGTAGTAAGTTTGATAATATCCTCATTTTTTACGGATTTCGATATATTCAATTCTGTGTTGTAACGAATTTGTGAAAGGTCACTATGCAATTGATTATAAAGTTCCAACGAAACAATCTTTTGTATCGCTCGTATTGTTTCTTTGGAATCATGTTCACCGACCAGGTCTCTAATTTTCTCAGCATCAAATATAAAAAATGGAGCAACATCAATAGGAATTCTTTGATCAATAAAATCGTTAAATTCATCTTCAGCAGCGGCGATAGGTCTCACTTTTTCAAACCCAGAGGAGACATATATTTTCCGCTGTTCAACAATTTCATTTTTATGATTCAACTCAAAAGTCACTTCAATAATATATTCACCTGTTCGATCACTAAAGGAAAGCTGAATACTACTTGCTTTTCCCCCTTCTCTTTTATACCGGAAATTGATTGATTCTTTTTTTATGACTTCATAGTCTTCTTTCGAGAATTTTCTTCTGCCATAAAAACAGATATAGAATGCATTAATGAGTGAGGTTTTCCCAGCACCATTCAATCCACCAACTAAAGTAATATTTTTCTTATAAGGCGAAAATTGCCCCTGTTTCTTTTGCAGTTCTAAGATTTGAACACCATAATATGGTCTATAATTTTCAAAGCTAATAAAATTAAAAATCATAGTAATTCCATCTCCGCTTCTTCTTCTTCTATCCATTCTTCAATCGAATCGGAAATGCGATCAAAAAGCCCTCTTCGTTTTGCCATATTCTTATCTGCATATTCTTTTTCTATTGAAAATAGCTCTCGTAAATATTGTGGATTAACACCGTATTTTTTACATATTTCGACTAACAAATCATCTTCATCTTGAAGTATATCAGCCATTTTGTTTACCTCCAGAGCCCTAATATTCATCCTTTGCGTATATTCATAACAATGTAGTTCATGTATACTTTTAATTATAGTAAATTTGCACCATATTTTCTAGGAGGAACTTCCAGTGGAGATTCTTTGTTCACCATACACTGAAGATATCGAACTCAATTTAGAGGATCGAAATATCAGTGATAAGCGAGTTTTACATTTAACCCCTACTTTAATTTTATATCGCAGACGCCTAGAGTTTTATGCGAAAAAACTGTCTCGACAATTACAAGTAAACAGTAACTCAACAGAAAAAATTGACATAGAAAAACAAATTCACAAGTACATTGACATCTACGAAGTAAATCAATATTTAAAAATGCTTCGTCACAATATGTCGACTAAAGTACTTACTAAATCTGAGAGTAGCGTTGTTTTAGAGCGTATCCTCAAAGAAAACCAATCTACTGCTAATCCGAGTTGGGGATCAGTTGTACAAGACTTGAATACTCTTTTTTACGATTTAAGTTTGACTGGAATAACCCCAGAAGAATTTCAAAGTATGAATAAAAGTAAGAAGTGGCTACTACTTATGGCTATTTACAAAATATATATAAAAAAATTAAACTCCATGAAAGTTGCAGATAGAGGTATTGCTAGTTATCAAGCCGCTGAGGGTCTTGATATTTCACAATATCAAGAACTGATTTTAGACGGCGCCTTTTTGCCCCCGACGCCCATTATTCAAATGATAATAAACAAATTTTCTGCTGCTAATAAACCCATAACAATATATCTTCCATTTGACTTAGAGGCACCAGATCATCTTGCTTTGAAAGCTACCCGAACAGCTTATGAAAAAATTAAGCCTATGTCAGAATGGAAATCGATACGAAGTAACAAATCTCAAACGTATTTTATTAACCAGCTTCCTAAGAATATTTTTAGTGATAATCAGCCTATATTTCTTGATGCTTCTTTCGAACTTTTACGTTTTAATACTGTTGAAGAAGAACTTTCTTTTATCATGCAAAAAATTTATGTTCTTATAAAATTTAAAGGGGTTAGTCCAAAAAACATTGTCATTATTACACCTGGAGCAATGCAGCTTCGTCCCTTAATGCGCGAAATATCCGAGCAATTCAATCTGAAGGTTCATTTACCAAGACGTCCTCTGATTCACCTGGTGCAAGGAAGAGCAATTAAGTATTTGTTTGATGTATTTACAGATATTCGAAAAGAAGAACATACGTACTTTACAACAAAAATGATGAAAGTCATGATCAACAATTCGCTATTAAAACATAATCCTTCATTATTTCAAATCTACGCTAAAATTGAAGGTTTCTTTGAAGATTTGAATTCTATAGAGGGTTTTATCAATAAAGTGGATTCTTTAATGATAGCTAAAGCTCAACTTGATCCAGCTTATGAGTTACATCCCCTAACAGATATTGATAATTATGAGCTAGTTGAGATAAAAACACTCTTGTTAAATATCCTTGAAATCAGCTCATCTATTATTGAGGTAACTCCAAAAACTATTAGCGATCACGTTCAAGCTTTGATCCATACACTACAAACAGATTCTCGAATTATGGACATTTCTCAAAGCTTATGGGATAGAATTTTGAAGATAACGGATACGATAGGTTATCAACATAACGTTGTTATTTCTGGCTTGGAGTTCGGTTCACGCATTTCAGCTTTCTTTACTGAACAAGAAGATTTTGAAGAAGGGCAAGAACCAGTTGAAGATCAGGAGGATGTTTACCTCAAAAAAGAAATTCTTGTTACGGGGCCAAATAACGTCGAGTTTCAACGTTACGATTATGTATTTTTGTGCCGATTTACCCAAGATAAATATCCCGAATCTAAAACCTATCCTTGGTGTATGCCAAAAGAAATTGAACAACAAATTCTACAGAGCAAAACAAGCCTTAAGGTGAATGATCTAAAAATGCTGGATACGTTCTATTTAGATCGATCCTTATATTATTTATACTTAACAATGTGTGCTCCAGGAATTCAATTGACAATTTCATACTCGCAAATGGATAATGGGCAACCACAAACTCCATCGCATTATTTACATGACATTGCCAAAGTATTTGGTATCGAAGAAGGCGACCGGTTAAAAAACAAAAGTGAACCCTCTTTGGAAGCACTTCTGGAAAGACACGGTGTTATAAAAAGTCCATCAAACCTAAAACCTTCTGCATCGAGCGAACTCATACCAAAAGACGGTTTAAAGTTCATTCTCAAAGAACGTAATTTCACTGCCGAAGATGTTGCTATTTTTCAATATTGTCAGCGTAGGTTTTATTACCAGCATAAATATCAAAAAGAGGGTATTTACACTCAACTTTTTCATATTCAATCTTATGCTTCGTCTTGTCTTTATGAAAAATCAATTCAATATCTAATAGAAAATGAACCTTTTCCAATAACAGAATCCATTGACTTAAAAAAGCAACAAAAACGGCTTCTGAATAATCTCAAACAATACAGACAGACCGCCGAGATTGACATACGTAAGGTCTTTCCCTTTGGAAATCGGCAGTGGCAGAATGTTACGGCACAAACCGATTTTTTCTTAAAGGAACTGCTTAAAATAATCTTTGAAAATCCTTATGTGTCAGAGATTCGAAAAAAGGGCGACAGCACGGTTACTATTCAACTTTCCTTAACCAATATTCCCGATATTATTCAAATTGGAGAATTCACCTTTACTTCTTTAAGGGAGTTGGAAGTACAATATAATAATCGAATCACTCATCGCTATTCAATCTCAAATCGCAAAGATATTTTATCTTTTAGATCCAGGAATCAAGATGAAATAGAAATTATGGAAGAGCTTAAAGACTGGTATTTTAAACTCAAAAGAGAATTCCGGGTTGAGTCAGATTCAGTTATTTCAACACTTAATCATGTTATAGACTCTATAAATCAAAACGAATTTAGAAAACATACTGGCGGGCATTGTAAGTATTGTACTTTTAATCATCTTTGTCGAGAACGTGAGGTCGCTTTATGATTACAGAAGAACAAAGACTCGCAATAGAATCTGATAAAAAGTTTATTCTAGTCAAAGCCGGTGCAGGAACTGGAAAAACTGAAGTTCTCAGTCGTCGAATAATAAGATTACTTTCTGATTTTCCTGATTTAAGTTTAAGGGACATGGCGGTTATAACCTTTACCAACAAAGCTACAGAAAATCTTTCTGCTCGTTTAAAGCTTTATTTATATCACCAATGGAAAACTTCACTCGATCCTTTAACGAAGCAACGCTTCCGTTATGAACTTGAGTGTATTAATTCAACTCAAATTTCGACGATACACAGTTTTTGTAAAACAGTGCTTAAAGAGGCTGGACCTCTTCATTTTCCTGATTTTAATTACTCACCTAATTTTGTTGTTTCCGAATATTCAATGAAACAAGCAGTAGATCGGACTTTTGAAACATGGTTTACTGAAAAAAATATTAATGGCGAACATATTTACCATGAAGAAATCATGCCTTTTCATGAGTTCAGAAAAACGTTTGTTAATCTTTATAACATGTTACGTTCTAAAGGATTAATGATAGGGCAGGTAATTAAAAAAACCGAAGAATCCCTTTCTCTAGAAACTGGAATCTCACGTTACATTAAACAAGAACTTGTAGATTTACTATATTCTGCAGTTAAAAATCATCAGCAACTTCGCTTTTACACGTTTGATCCTGACAATCTTCTTGAGTACTGCTATAAGGTCCTAGCACGTGATCAGGAAATTGTAGAAAACATAAAAAATAAGTACAAGTATATTTTTGTCGATGAGTTCCAAGACACCTCAATGTATCAGACAGGAATTATAAAGAAAATATGTGATGGAAGTATGGAAAGTCCGCACTTATTTGTGGTCGGTGATAGTAAACAGTCCATATACCAATTCAGAGGTGCTGATCTATTATCGTATCAATCTGTAGAAAATTGGATCAAACGTTCGGGCGAAGTCCTTAATTTATCAACAAATTTCCGATCGACTGGTGAACTTGTTTTCTTTGTAAATATGTTGTTTGAAAAGATTAAGAATTCTTATCCTAAACTTAGCTTTAAACCGGAACCTCTTAAGACACAACATGTCCTTCAAGAACCGGTAAATTTATCTGATTGCTACGATTGGTTACTTGCAAATAAAGAGGAAGGACTTAATCAGTTTGATTTGGTAAGTGATTATATTCAACAGCAGATTATCGCTGGACATGAACCGAGAAAGTTTGCTATCTTGTTTCGGAAAAATTATCAGATGATGGATTTTGCTACGGCTTTAGCCGATCGAAAGATCCCGTTTCAACTCATTGGCGCCGGGAACTTTTACAATCAACGAGAAATTATTGACACTTATAAAGTTATGAATTATTTATTGGAGCCAAAGTCAGCCATCCTAATTGAAGAAGCTCTTGAAACCCTTTATTTTGAATACAATAGAACAAGCTTAAATGTTGCCACTGAAGCCCTATTACCTCAACTACATCTGAGAACTCCTGCACAACTTTTGGATCAGTTGTATCAGCTTACAGGAGTTCGGGAGAAGCTCCTGAATTACAATCCTCAGGCAGCCACTAACCTAAATAAACTGAAAGAACTCACACGAAATATCAGTATCAAAGAAAATATGCAGCTAAATGAATTTATAGGTTGGCTAAATACTATGATTGCGTCCCACAAGGAAGAGCAGCAATCAGATCTTCTCGCTGGTGATGATTCGAATGCAGTCACGCTTATTACCATTCATAAAGCCAAAGGACTAGAATATCCAATTGTCATCCTGCCTTACTTAGACGATGTAACAAGTCAAACCGTACTGGCGCCTCCAATTACTTATTCACCTGATACTGGCTTAGAGTTTAGTTATAAACCCTATTATGGTGGTAGAAACTCTGGACGCATTTTAAGTAATAACTACAATTATAACCTTGATGAATTTCAAAATGAGCAATACTCAGAGGAACTGCGTGTTCTTTATGTAGCCTTAACGCGAGCTGAAAAAAGATTAGTGTTCGTCGGGGATGAACACTGTCCAAAAAAGGCGATTTGTTTTCAAAACTGGCTCAAGATTACTTAACTTAAATCAGAGCTTGAAATATAAATATTTGAAGGGTTGTCTCTAAAAATCAATTTTAGAGACAGCTCTTTTTCTTCGGTTAGAGAACTAAAGGAACATCCTACGATAAAGCTATACTCTATAACAGAATTATCTTTGAATTCATAGAAGGGCAAAATGCATACATTATCTTTTTTACGATTATTAATTGTATTGGATATCCCCATGGATATCAGAATATTGCTAATCTTTTCAGCAACTGTCCCGGATTTCAAAATGTGATTTTGAAAATAATATATAAAAATTTGATCAAGCTTCACATTTTTCATGTGTAAATGTCTGATTTCAGTAGCAATAAATAGAATTTCATCGACAAAGTCCGGAAACTTTATAATGTTCTTTTTAAAGTCATCAAACCATATCCTCTGTCTCAGTTCAAAACTCAAAGGTAATATTTCAGGATAGAGCAACGCCTTAATGGTGGTTAAAACTTCGTTGTTTAGTTGATTAACCTTAAATTTCGAGATCAGGTTGTCCACAAACTTTGATTCTAATTTCATTTCCAATAAATCATCTGCAGTCAAAATCCACTGCTTAGGTATAACCTCAGAAATACCTATTGTTACAACATCCTCCCATGAAAGATTAGCAAACCAACATGCATAACCCACTGGAAACTTTAATTTTCCTTTGAAAGCGCCCTGCGTATTACTTAGTACATCAGAACTCTCCATTACCTGCATTAGCTCATATGCATAATCCCGCGCCTGTTTTAGGGGAGAAGTTAGTCGTTTCACTCTATCTTCGATAAAAATCGTCCAAATATCAGGACTCAACCGCTGAATAGTTTTTGCCTTATAATCTTTCACTTCCAGGATAATTATTCCATAATAAGAAGAATAAAGAACAAAATCCGGTCTAGTTTCATGGATTAATGGCTCATGAAAAACATGCCATGCATCAGATAGTCCTTTTTTCAAAGCCCACAATACTTTTTGTTCTCCCTGGATTTGAGGTAAAGCGGCTTCCGGATAGAGAATCGCCATTTTATATCCTTCCTTACAAACCTTATTTTCCAGACAACAAGGAACAAAACTCGTCGATTTCTTCAATATTGTTATCTTTAGACAAGGAGACACGTACTGAATTTCTAACTTCGCTTAAAGTAAGACCGATACTTTGTAAAACATGCGATGGTTTGCTTGAACTGCAAGCTGAACCTGTTGAAATTGCAACACGATCCGATAATTTTTTAATTAATATCTCATTATTAATTCCTTTAAATTGAATATTAACTATCCCAGGGATCTTGTTGTAGTCATCACTATTAAAATGAATGACCTCAGAAAACATCGATACAAGTTTGCTCTTCAACTCTTTATCTAGCTGCTCTAAAATATTTGTCGTCTCCGGTTGCTCACTTAATGCTATTTCAGCTGCTTTACCAAAACCCACAATATTATGGACACTATGGGTGCCGCTTCGAAATTCATTTTCTTGCCCTCCGCCGTGAATTAACGGTGCTATTTTCGTACGAATTCCTAAGGTATCCTTTCGGATTATCGCCGCCCCAATACCTTTAGGACCATGAAATTTATGAGCAGAACAAGATAAGAATCTCACCGGTAATTCATTCAAATTGATTGCAATTTTACCAACGACTTGTGTAGCATCTGTATGAAAAAAAACATTTTCTTCTTCACAGCGCCGAGATATATATTTTATATCATTAATTGATCCAAGCTCATTATTTCCCCATTGAATACTGATTAATGTCGGACTTAATGAAACACAATCATTAAATTCTTCAAGATTAACGCGACCATACTTGTCAACATTTAAATATGTAACCTTGATACCTTTATTTTCAACATATTTGGCTATTTCAAGAACGGAAGAATGCTCCGCTTTTCCAATTACAAGATGTGGATTATCTTTACCGTACATCTCCATGACGCCTTTAATGATCATATTATTGCTCTCAGTAGCACCAGCTGTAAATATGACTTCATCCGCTTCACAACCGAGAAGCCGAGATATTTGCTCTCTAGCCTCTTCAACTGCATTCTTTGCATTTGTTGCAAGCGAATAATATTTACTTGATGGATTACCAAAAGATTCATAGAGGTATGGCAACATTGCATCCACTACACGACTGTCAATTCTAGTCGTTGCACTATTATCGAAATAGATCATATCTATCCCACCCCAGGCATTTTGGTCATTAAATTTATTATCATTTTTTCTTGATTCCCCGCATAATCATACTCGTTTTCAAGAAGTGAAATGCCTCGTTCAAGATGGGCGTTAAATAGATCCGGGAAATATTCTTCATCCGTTATCTCCCTCTGTGTATGTTGCGCTATAAGAGACTTAAATAAAAAATCATAAGCCCCCGTAAGAGTCGTACGATTAAACTCAAGTCCTGAAGTATCTCTCACAAAATTAATAACTGCCTCTGGGTTTCTTAATGATAGTACCACGGCATATCGGGACAAAATATTCGGAGTCATTCGTGTTTTATCTTGTAGGTTCTTTAGCTTCTCTGCCGTTTTTTTTGAAGTTCTTAGTCTAAAGTTCATGTTTAAATTCCTCCTGCTTGATGGACATATTAAAATATTCATCCGTCCATTTGACAGTTGACCTTTCGGCATCATAATCAATCGTATAAGTTTTGGCTAAAATGGGCTCAATTAAGGAGAAATTCTCTTCGTTAATTTCTGAGTCGGTTGCCAAAATAATTACTTGTTCACCACATCGAGGTATGAAAAATTCTATGATACTTTTCTTGTGTGTCTGGTCGAGTCGTCCTAATAATGTATCGAAAACAAACGGAAGTCTTCTATTAGAGCACATTGCCATTGCCCATACAGTAGCTAGTAGCAAAATCTGTTTTTCACCTGCGGATATATTCTCAATCGAAATTTCTTCTTGAGAGGCATCATAAATTTTAAGATGAAAAGTCTCTGGATTTATCTTTACTCGCTTAATAAAAAGCTCTTTTCTAAAAATAGCCTGAAGCATAAAGGCAGTCTGCTGTTCAACTTGTTGTAGTTTCTTTCGGATTTGTCTAGTTCTAAATGCTCGACTTACATCCAATACTCGAGTTGAGATTTCGAAAATATTACCAGCTTTCTTTGTATTGATAAGTTTCTCTTTTTGCAATTCATATGCCTTATTTTTCTCATCCATTTGTGCATGCGCAAGTTCAACGATCTCCTGCAACTGCCTCTTTTTAAATTCAGCTATTTTTATTTCATCTTCAATATCGCGGATATTATCAATAAGTTCCTTCAAGTCAGAAGAAGAGTCATTTTTATCAATTTGCTTTTTTAATTTCTGCACTTGTTTTAATAATTCAGTGTTTTGTTTAAAGTCTCTAAGTAGTTCTTCCGGATTAAACAAGGCGATTTGTTGATTGAATGCTTCAATCTCTGCACGTTGTTGACTTGAAGCATTGTGAATGGTCAATTCATTTTCAGAAGAAATCAGTTCAAATAGCCCTTTCAAAATAAGGTCTGATTTCTCTTCATTTAATGTAAATTCATCGACATAAGTGTTGAATAAATTCGCCAAGTCGTTTGTATTAATTAATGCAGCCACATTATTTTTCACTTCATTTTTAGACTCAGTTTTCATCTGACTAACTGTAGCAGCAACAAGATCTTTTACAATAACAAAAGGAAATAAACTGTGAATGAATTCTTTGTTCTTCTCCATTTTTAAGAAACGCTGATTTTCAATCATATTAATTTCATTAATTAACTCGTCTCTTCGCTCTTTTACTAAACCACCATGGACATTAAATTGTCTTTTTTGTTCAGTTAAATGAGAAGTAGCATTTTCAATTTTTGTCTCCACTACATTCAGCTCATCAAGGCTTTGTTCATATTTCTTTAATAATTCATTACTCTCATTTTCTAAGTCTAATAGGTACTTCTCTTCAATAGACAATGTTCCCATAACATCAGCTTGTTTTAAATAGTTAAATAAATCAGCTTCTAAATTCTCAAATAGATCCAGGTTAAACATGACTTTTGCCGTTTGTTGAAGGTATACGGATAATGTTTCGTTTGACACCACCTGTGAAATTTTCTCTCCATCAAATAAGCAAAACTCCAATAGTTGCGGTGGTGTTTCTTCACGCAATCTAGAGAAGAATAATTCGATTTCTTCGTCTTTCATAGGAATACCATTGCGTTTTAACGAAATTCCTTCTTTCAAGCTATATTTATGTCGTGTCCAACTACGATTAATGACATATTCGTTTTTTTTCCAATCTTCAACAATTTCCACTTCAAGGATAATTTGAAAGAACCGATCATTTGTTTTTTTAGCTTGTGTATTTAGCCTAGCATCAATTTTATCAAAATAGGCTGGTGATTCGTTTTTAAGTCCAAATGAAAATGTACCATAGAGCGCTAAACGGATAGCTTCAAGAATAGTTGTTTTTCCCGATCCATTTTTCCCACCAATAAGTACAACGTTCTTTTCTTTTCCCTTTGTTTGAATATTGAAGTCATATCTTCCCCAAAACTGCCCAATATTCACAAGTTGCAGTCTATTAAACTTCATTCTTTGTAACCTTCTACCTTCCCGTAATGTAACCAATCTTGTTTAAGAATCTTATCGAAATCTTGAAATAGACCTCTACGAACACGGTATCCACTGTAATTCTTCTCAACATTAATTAGTTTTTTTATAAGTTGAAGACTGACTTGATGCTCTTCGCATAAAAATTCCAAGTCCGTAATTTGATCTTCCTCAAACAGAGCGCGTTCATTGTAGTCCCAGTCCAAATCATGCCCTATTACGTCGAAATAAATTTTCGGCAAACTATCAACCCAATCTCCTTCTTCAATCCACAGTTTACGAATATGCTTGAGTTCTTCTACGGTAATCAATTCATAATCAGGATCGTATGGATTTTCAACAGCAGCTTGTGTTTCTAAAAGTTTCCGCAGTATCTCTTTCCGTGCCTCTAATGTGAACGGACCTAATCCAAGCTCTTTGTCTTCACCTTGCCCAACAAAATAGATACTTCCGTTCATACGTTTTTTCTCACGCATATCTCTGTTATCTCTGATGTCAGAAAGCCATTTTCGATATTCCGCCAAAGGTCGTAACCACTCTTCTCCAGATTCAATAAACCCATTTAAGGCTTTATCTTCCTTAACGACGGTACAAGTCCAGCATCCAAATCTGCTGTTCCCACAAGAACCAGCGCTTTCTTTAATATCTTTATCAACGATTAATGGACATTCGCCACCTGATGAATTTTGATACAAACCATGTAGTTCAAAATTGTCATTGCCCCATGGGGAAGGTTCAGATAGCAAGTAATTCCAAATATCATCTAACTCAAAGCCTCTTATCGGCGCATATACATAAGCATTGGAGAGTGTTGAGTGTCGCATTAAAACTTTACCATCTACCGTGTGGTTCTCCATCACTTGAGCTCTTGTAGCACTCTCAGAGTCTCTCACTCCAAGAACCATAATTACCTCTCCAAAATGATCTACTTTATCTTTAATGAATTTATTCGCCGGATCGATCTTCATTCGATCGGTACACCAGCGGAATTTTTGGCGCGGTGAAGGGTATCCTTTTCCAATAATAGAAGACCAAAAGCTCTTTTCGGTCTCAGGTCTAACTTTATGAGTTTCAAACGGTAAATCGAGTTCAATTGCCTTATCGTCAATGCGCTTCAATGTTTTATTAATTGAAGAGATAATTAAAGGAGTTTCAACTAACGTGTCAGAAGAAATGACATATATTTTTTTGTGACGCTTTTCTTCGGGTAATTTAGCGATTGCCTGGAATATAAGCTGTACAAGCACTGTTGAATCTTTACCACCACTATAACCAACTACCCAAGGAAGAGAATCCATTAGGTAAACAGCTTGAATGTTTTGTATCGTATCATCAATCTTATTATCAGTTAAGATATTTATCATGCTGTTTCACCATCTTTCAATTTATCCTCCAGCAACTGTTCTTGCTGGTTTAATGGAATCCCTATTTTTATTTTAATTAAATTCGAAGTAAGTCTAATTGCTTCAGCGTTTTTGTTGATTCTTCCCATATGTCCAAAAGAACGTCCTAGCCATTCTGTATTACTTCGACTCCAATCGATTTCTGATACTTTTCTCAAAAATATCATCCAATCATTAGGATGATTGAGCATTAAATAGTTTCCTATTTGCCCCAGTGCTTCAAGTGATACGCCATGAGCGTTAATATAATTTACTCTAAATTCGTTCGGAGATAATTGTTTCTTCAATACTAAATTCCACTCCACCATTGAACTGCACAATTCGTTCCAAAACTCAAGTAAAAAGCTTTTCTCAGATTCAGAAACACGATCTCCTTTTCGTTTTTCTAAAATCCGACTATTTGTGTTATAAATGTTACTTAAAACAAATATCTTCGGAGATAACTTTGAAAGTGACTGCTTTTCCTTATCAGTATATCTCTCAAGTATATTTATATTCTGAATTATTTCTTTTGTAATATTTGCGAGGTCATCTCGGTGTTCATATAAAATGCCTAAGGATGACGTTGTATTGACCGCATGACGATTTAAGTCGCTGAATATCTGCTGACTCTTTCTCAGCCCTTCATCTTTGAAAAATACAACTGATATATTTTCATTTCCAAGCTCTGGGGATACCTTTAAAGAATCTTCAATAGCCGCTCTGCGATGTTGACCATCATTAATAAGAAATCGAGCCTCCAAAGAAATAAAAAGACGACCTAAATTTTGAAAATTAGGATCATCCGTGTAGGGTTGAAACTGCATTTGTCCGTCTACCGAGGCAGTTAGTGAACTAAATACATAATCTTTTGGGTTATCCAATATGTAGTTTGAAATTTCGGGAATTCTTGACCTATTAAGTGTACGTTGAGCTCTAAATTCCGGTGGGATTTCTTCTTCGTCAAAAAGGAAAATTTTGGGTATTAATTTCAACGGACACATTACTACATAAAACTCATCAGAAGCTTGAATACCCCGCAAAGCTGGAAAACTATAGCTGAAGGTTGCATCCATTTATAAACCACCTCGTTATTACGTACGTAGTTTCCAGTTTATATGTTAATGCAATCGACATTATGGGTCAATGACTTGATCATTATTTCTCACAAATAAAAGAGGTTTTTTCTAAATATTTGGAACTCCTCTTACACTACATTCAATAGATACCAAGCTCCATCAAAAAAGAGCAAAACTAACAATATCTAGGTTTGGCTCCTATTTAAACTCTATTAAATTCTGTAATAATTTCAAACTAAGTCTCTCTCACCCCAAACCAACCACCGTACCCTGCAAAGCCAACCGCCTCTGCAAGTACGCCTTCAGATGAGGATCCACACAGTAGATATAACACCCCTTCGTTCCCCGGGTCATTAATGTCCTGTAGGTGTTTCGTATAATTTGATCGGCCTTTCGGAGTGCCTCGTCCTTATCTTTCTTATACAAGGTCTTGAAGCCTGAAAGCGACTTATCCGTTTTCGCACGTTTAAACGGGTCGGTGATGATACGGTTATTTTCATAACGCATATCTTCACCAATGATCACTCCGACATAGTCAAACTCAAGTCCCTGTGAGGTATGGATGCAGCCCACTTGTTCGACGGATTCGGGGTCGATCGCCCAGGTTGTCGTATTGCTAAGGTTCCAGCTCATGAAAAATTGGTAGCTTTCTAATTGAATGTCATGAACCCCAGGATTGTTTTTTCCATCCGTCTTCCAATCCCAGCAGTAGCCGGCAAGCATTCTTGCCTTATTATTCATCTGATTTTTGCTGAAGATTTCGTCCCGTAATGCATTGGGGTCATCATAGAGCCGAATTTCATAGTCGAAATCGAAACCATCTGCGTTTGCCGTTTCGCGGATATCGAGTACATCATCGAGCCATGCCAGATATCCATCGGATCCATTACATCGGAATTGAGAAGCCAACGTCAACTCCGTGATATCCGCATCCATTTGTTCAGCATACTGTCTAATCTGCTCTTTGCTGCCGACATCATGCATCGCGATCTTCTGATATTCATCGATAAAAAACACAGAAAACCGGGCAGCTCGGATGATCTCCATCGTTTGATTAATCCCTTTATTTTTGAACAGACCCGATTTTTCATTTAAGCGATGCGCCTCGTCAACAATCAAGCAATCAAATTCATTTGGCAATGCTTCATAGTAAACGCCCGATCCCTTAAACAAGTTATCAATGACCGATTTCTTCACGTTTTGCTGCAGCTTTTTCATATATACGTTGCGAGGTGCGCTGTTCTTGGTAACATATTGGCAGACTAATTCTCGTGCCGTGAGCTCTACCAAAAGATTAATTCCGAGAACCGACTTACCTGTCCCTGGGCCGCCTTCGACAATCAAAACTTGTTTTTTTCCTGACTGGGCTTGCTGCGCCAATCTTAACGCTTCTTCATATACTACCTTCTGATCGTCAATCATGATGAATTCTTGATTTCCCTGCAACATGCTGACGAGGGAATCCTGCAGCGATTTAGAGGGTTTGATTTTCCCATGTTCAATTAGGTAAAGCGATTTGTTTCTATCGGTCTTTTTAATGAAGGTCGAAATAAACCCTCTTAACTTTAGAGCATCCCCCTTTGAGAAGATAGGAGCATCCTCCAGGTATTGATTATAGATAGGATGCAACAGAGGGTCATTATCGGTCTGTACATAGTTATGCAAATAAGCACACGGATAGAGCTGCACTGCTTCATTCTGCACGGTTTCGTTATACTCGCTAATCAGATGGGCATAAGACCAAGCCTGATAAGAAGGATGCTGGGTTCTCGTCTTTGTTCTGTTAAAGTAAGTTTTAACAAGGCCATCTGCATCCTCAACCGCTTCAACTTCTGTCCATTGCTTAAGCTCGATAATGACAACGGAGTATTGATCCTGTTCGTTCAAGCCGGTGATCATGAAGTCGATTCTTCTTGAAGACGCGGGGATTTTATATTCAATCGCGACTCCTGCGTCATCCGGAATGGTCGATGTATTTAATACTTTATATAGGTAGTTCATGGAATTATTCCATGCATTGATTTCCCCCATGGAAACCTTGCCGACTCTTTGCACGAATTGGTTATGAATCTTTACCGCAATGCTGTCTTCGGTCACATCGTTCATAAATTGTTGCTTGGTCGATTCATAAATAATCATGGAATTCTCCCCTATGTGTTCACTGCCGTGTACTTTTTTGCGAACTTCCCTTGAAGCTGGAGATCGGGTATTTCTCCGCGTTTTTGTTTATTTTCTGAAGGATGGCATCCTTTACATCGATTTGCAAATCATGAACGAGCGTTAGCGTGTATATGAGAATATCAGCGATTTCGTCCTTCATGTCGGAATAATGTTGCTCTATGGCTTGCTGACTGTTCTTCCATTGGAAGAGCTCCAACAGTTCGCTAGACTCCAGCGAGATAGATAAAGCCAGATCTTTGGGATCATGGAATTGCTTCCAGTCCCTCTCATCACGGAATTGAATAATTTTCTCGATTAATTCGTCCATTTGTACCCCCGTCATGTTGTTCACTTTTAATCTCTGACACTTGCTCTGCACAAAATAATGATAGCCCAATCCTCCATGTAAATCCATGAATTTCCTGCAAAATAAACAGAAAAAGACGTGTTCCAAGCCGTGCTCCATTTATCGGACCAAGGCTTCCAGTACACGTCGTGGGTATGCGGAATGACCTGAAACTTCGCAGTATAAACATCCTTCTCATCGCATAGGACAACCTGAACGGTTGCTGCTCTGAGGCAGTTTCGCTTGTTTTCAACGACCGAACCGCAGGGATTCGAGTTTCAGGAGAGTACCAAAGTAATGTTTACTCGGTTTTGTTAGCATCGGATTTGATTACAAAAGCATACTCTTGCTGTTTATCCCCTTGTTGAGCGATGAGGAGAAATCCCCTCAACAGCCGCCCAGGCTCATAGTCTTTAGTGTCTGAACTAAACTTAGAGCTTAAATTCTCGTTTAATGTAAAAGCTCCTACGTTCTTATCTATTTGAAGTGTAACTGTTTCGGTGGCTAACGATGTATATTTTATAGTTCCATCTTCATTAAGGATATAATCATATAGCTCATACTGATCCGGGGGAGTCTCCTGAAAGTCTATAGAGATGACTTCACCGATTTTTACATAGGGTATTGTTATTTTATCATCTGCAATAATAGACTCAAACAATGTAGAATCATCTTTT
The DNA here is from genome assembly GCF_046543445.1 of Paenibacillus nanchangensis. NCBI lineage: Bacteria > Bacillati > Bacillota > Bacilli > Caryophanales > Paenibacillaceae > Paenibacillus > Paenibacillus nanchangensis. The sequence continues at coordinate 15,879 of NZ_JBHOFD010000033.1, read as the reverse complement.
CCCACTGCGCTAGCCCCTTCATTCTTTTTCAACGAATTTGTCAGATCAGCGTCTTTAGTCTTTAACGTAATATTTTTGTCTTGAACATTTTGAGAACTACATGCAGTAAGCATGATCAGCACGAGTAATAATAACACATGAGATTTAAGAAGCACCCTCATTATAATTGTGGCCTCCTACCTACCATTTAAGTACTAGGATACTAAAAGCTTTCCCCACTATTTTTAAATATAATGGAGAAAGCTTATAGAGAACTAAAATTTACCGCTTCCACATAGTAAGCGCATTTGAAGCATAAGGTGAATACTCAGCGGTATGGCTCATCAGAGGACCTTGTCCCCACTTGGAAGTTACCCTTAGTTTCTTCGGACTTGCAAGTGGGCCACCATTTGTCGTAACAATAGCTGAATGCAATCCTCCATCATAATATACACGTGTACCAATCCCTGCATTAATCAGATTTGTAACACTTGCATAACTCCCATCAGTCATATATGCACTCGCATTATTCATCCAGTATGTATTGCTTGTTGTGTTCGAGTACCACGCGTATGAATGACAATTATAGTTTGATGTGGATGACGATACAAATGTTGCACTAGGATAAGCTGCCTGTGTTTGTTGATTTAAGCTAGCTTTCTGAGTCACCGTAAGTTGCTCTCCAAGAATATCGACTGGCACTGAAGTGCCGTTCGGTGTGCGCACATAACTGCTCGCAGCTGCAACGATGCTATTGGCCTTTTCTTTCTCATTGATACTATTCAGTATAGATTTATCTGTAAGAAGGATGTTGAGTGTACGGTCCTCAAGAGAGGGATCCTCAGTGTTAAACGCTTTTGCTGAAGATAATTTTCCCAAAATAGCCTCTCCAGCATCTTCCCTTTGTTTCAGCTCAAAAAATGCATCAGAATCCTCTGCTAAAGCTTCTAACGCTACTTCATAAGAATCGTAGAGATACAAATTTACAATCAGTGGAAAATCCAAAACCGCATCAAGCACTTCATCAGTAGTCATCTTTTCCAATACAGTCGTAGGGATATCGGTCGCGTCAAGCATTTCTTGTTTTGATGTGAACTCTGCCCATTCCTTATCAGCAGGCGTTACCGGATACTGAAATTCAGTGTGTTGTTCGACAGAACCTGCTTCAGCAAAAACACTTGTACTGAAACCCACCGCTAACATGACTGATAACACAATACTACAAAACTTTTTCATATTCACTCTCCTTCAGCAAATTTTTAGCATAAATAAAACAAATAAATTACCAGTACATAGACCACCTCTCTCCTACGTCTACCCTATCATACGCCTTATGTCGAAGTAAGGTATTTTTTGTATTAATGAAATAATTTTATATATATTATAAATTTTGTATATTAAAGAAATAAATTTAAATTCAATTAATGTAGCTTTCCGCTAAACTTCTATGCAGCTCGCCAATAAATCTCGCCTTTAATTAAGTTCGTATGTACCCCCTACCCCATAAACAAAGCACTAAAAATAACAACATCCTGCAAGAAATGAATCAACAGCGCCCAGAAGAATCCCTTCGTTTCCAACATCGACTTGGCCAGGAACCATCCGATAAAAGCAGCCATCAATACGCCCGGGATCCCGCCTGGGTTTCCAAAATAATGAACGACACCAAAGGTCGCTGCTGCTAATCCCTGCGCTGCATAGGGGGAGAATCCGTATTTACTAACAACGGCCACAAAGGAAAACCGAAAAATGATTTCTTCTGTAAAAGCATTCATAAGCGCAAACAAAAGGATCAGGATCACCCCTGGAAATAACTCCAGGCTTATGCTTTTCCCGTGGACCACCTGAAAATAGATGACAACCGCCGTTACCAGCGTAATCACTATCGCAAAGTTTGCACCTAAGTTTTTCCACGTCTCTGTTGCCTTTGGCTTAATGCCAATCCACGGTTCGGGCCGGATTTTCCCATCCTGCTTGGTAAGATTTAAATACGCAAGTCCTTCGCTGCCTGTCAGCCCATATACAATGCCGATTACCACAATCGCCAATACCAAGGCCGTAATTTGATAACTAATCTCCACGTTGTATGTAGTATTTTGGAATATCTCTAATGCAAGGGGGGGACTGTTCCTGAGCCACAGCAGGAGAGGGGCGCAAGCAATGACCACGATCGTGATCAACAGGATGGGAAAAAGATTATTTCGTCTTTTAGTCATTCTTATGGCCCCCGTTTGGATGGTTTAATGTTTTTAACGCATGCTGACACCATTCGATTGTCATCCGCAAATACCGTTCCCCATAGTCGAGCGTCAATAACCAGAGTTGGGCCTGTTGGCTTTCCCCGCCAGGAACACTTGCTTTAATCCCCGCAAGAGTTGCCGTTAATTGCTCACACGCTTCTAATTCTTCCTCGATAAAAGTGACCAATTGAGGGATATGACGTTCCTCGGAAACAAACAGCTTCATAAGCAATTCGTTCCGCATCACGGATTCCTCAGGCGGCAGGGCTAACCAGGCATCCAGTTGGTCACATCCCTGCTGCGTAACACCGTAGACGATTTTACGTCTTCCCGTTTCCGCTTCTTCCACGACCGACACAGCGCCCTCTGACTCCAGCTGTTTAATGCTTTTGTGAATATGTCCGTAGGATTCGTTCCAGAACAGACCAATGCTTTCCTTCGAAAACTTAACAAGCTCATACGCGCTCATAGGCTTAATCCGCAGTAAGCCGAGAATAGCAAAATGGGTGGTGTTGATTCTTTTCATACGTTCCCCCTCGTAGATTCATATATCTTTCGGATATATATAATTAGCATGATACCCTACAATGCTGTAGATTACAATCCGTTTTCAGAAAATAAAAAAAACAAGGCCTCTCCCTAATTGAGCTGCCCGTTCTTGCCTATGCCCCACATAAAGAAAGCCCACGCCTTTTACCGGCCTGAGCTTTCACGTGTTACCTGTTCTCCACCACTCCAGCGATTTCTCAACAGGCTTCTCCCACGCTTTTTCGCGTTTCTCACGTTCTTTCACTTATCCCACGTTTTTTCACGCATCTCACCTTCTTGCACTCTTTCGGTCTATGACGATTCGCGAAGATCAAACTTCACAACGTCCCTCGCCGCAGCTCATAAAAATACTGCACAATCGGATGCTTCAAAGCGATCGTATCGGACATGCCTAAAATCCGCTTTTTCCCAACCCTTCGGTCCATCAAAGCCAGAACATTCAACAAAATATCGTTGCTCTCCAGGCTCTCCTCGACAGGAGTAGTTAAGAACTTATTAGCCAGCACAATAAAATTGGATTTGCTCAACGAAGCTTGTGCAGCCAAAAGCTCTTTAGCATGTTCTGTGCTTTTTCTGCTTCGGGCCATTACGACTAAACGCTCCTCCGGAACCGGCCCCTTGGTACCTGCTCTGACTGCCTCAATATCGTCATTGGTGACAGGAATACGGATATCCGGATCATTTTTAATTTCCAGCTCCGTTTGATACCATCGGATGGAGTTGGTTTTATCGTTCATGTTGAGTATGTTCTTTTTGTCCACCGATATATAACAAGTACCAGACTTATCAGGGAAATAGCGGTATGCTGGTGCTCGGTATTCTATCCTTCCATTTAACGCAGGGCTGAGAAAGCCCTCCAGTTGTTGCTTGAGTTTGCTCCAGGACATGTAATCACCTCCGTGAAAATGGGAAAAGGCCTGTCGGCCTCTTCCTAAAATTCTATGTTACCATACATCCCGTCCTCGTTTCCCGCCTGTGGAGACTTTGTGATGGATGAACTACCCTCAATCCTTATACAGATCGAACTCATCCGCGCCAGCCATAAATACGCCCACCGGCTTCAGCACATGCAGGCCCCCGATGGTCTCCGCGTGCGCATCCAACACCTCTTGCAGCGTTCCAGAAGGAAGACGGCTGAGCGGCGGAAAAGGATTGAAATATTTTCTATGTCTCCATTTTGCAGGAAAAAGGGCTGACCTTCACGCCTTGAAATGACGTTTGGGTCAGCCCTTATGGGGAATCGGCCTATTTACACGAAGTTTATTTAGTATCTATAGTTGCAATCTTCTTCACATTATCCCAGCTTATAGTTGCCCCTACGGCTTGACTAATAAAACGGAGGTTCACATAAACCGTGCTTTCAGGTGTATTAAATGGCGTTTGAGTTAAAGTGAATTCTTTGCCATTGACATTGGCCTTAAGGCTATCCACAGTCATTTTAATCGTTATCCCTGTGGTTTTGGCTGTAACATTTCCGGTTTTGGAATCCCATTGGACATTCATATTTAATGCTTCAAATATCTTACGAAATGGCACCATAGTGTTCCCATTTATGATGATAGGCTTGGCACCGAAGCCAAGCGGCTTCCCGTCTAAAATAACAGAGCCATACGTGGTTGGTGTCGCTGCACTCACACTGGAGACTGAAATACAGCCTACTGAGGCCATGATGAAAACAAGAAACGGTATTATAAATTTCAATTTCATAATATCTCCTCCAGATTCGGCAAAAGCTTCTGGATGCACGTAATCGCCGAAGTCACATTAATGTTAATGATACTGGCAATCTCAGCCGGGTCGTCCTGTTCAAAATCATAGTCATCGCTGAAGCCCTTGCTCTCCCATACGCCTACGTTATAGATGAATACGTCCAGGGTAGCGCCGCCCAAGGTCTTGGCAATCAGGCTTGCTGCCCCTGGGCTTGCCAGATCGGCCTCGATCCAGGTCCGCTGCACCCCATCCTCCAGTTTCAGGCTGTCCGGGTACGTTCTGTAGACTACCCACCTGATCACCCGGCTCCGGCAGCGCCTTGACGAAGGCCTCTCCCAAGCCTTTGCTTGCTCCAAAAATAATGAAATGTCTCATATATCCTTCTTATTCGTTAAACTCTTCTGCTTCGTCCTGCTCCTTGCTTGCAAACTCATCCAGCAGCGCACGCACTTCACCTGTGGACTTGGTGTTCATTAAGTGATTTCTTAATTCACTGGCCCCGCGGAATCCGCGGACATAGATTTTAAAGAATCGTTGAAGCGGGCTGAACGAACGCGGCCCCAGTGCCGAATATTGATCATGGAGATCCAGGTGCAGCCGCAGCAGATCAAGCAATTCTTCACTGCTGTGCTCCTTCGGCTCTTTTTCAAACGCAAACGGATTATGAAAAATACCGCGCCCAATCATAATCCCATCCACCCCGTATTGCTCAGCAAGCTTGAGGCCGGTCTGGCGGTCCGGGATATCCCCGTTAATGGTCAAAAGGGTATTCGGCGCAACCTCATCCCGAAGCTTTTTAATTTCCGGAATCAGCTCCCAGTGAGCAGGTACTTTGCTCATTTCTTCTCTTGTGCGCAGATGAATGGACAGGTTTACAATGTCCTGCTGCAAAATATGGGTTAACCAGCCGCGCCATTCGTCTACTTCCGTAAAGCCGAGCCTTGTTTTTACGCTGACGGGGAGTCCTCCAGCTTTGGCAGCCTGGATAATGTCTGCTGCGATTTCAGGACGGCAGATCAAGCCGCTTCCTTTCCCGTTCTCCGCTACATTTGCTACAGGGCAACCCATATTGATATCGATGCCTTTGAAGCCTTCTTTCGCCATACCGATACTCATTTGACGGAAGAACTCCGGCTTGTCTCCCCAGATATGCGCTACAATGGGCTGCTCATCCTCCGTAAACGTCAAACGCCCGCGCACACTATGGTTCCCCTCCGGGTGACAATAACTTTCTGTATTCGCGAACTCCGTAAAAAACACATCCGGTCTGGCCGCTTGACTTACGACATGACGAAATACAACATCCGTCACATCCTCCATGGGCGCCAGTATAAAAAAAGGCCGTGGTAAATCACGCCAAAAACTTTCTGTCATGTCAAAAACCTCTCTATAAGTACCAGGATAAAATCTTAATTCCAGAGGAGTATATTTTTTTAATTCCCACTTCTGTTAGTGGTAAAACTCGTCTAATCTTCCAAACTGTAGTACAACATGATATAATCGCAACAGCAATAGAAGGCTTGCAAGGGTGGTCGGCTAATCTCCCGGAAGGGAGGTGAGGCCAATGGAGGTTTATCAAGTGTTGTCATTGATGTTCATGTTCGGCATGTTCATTATTGCGCTGCTTAACTACCTCAAAAAGAAATAGACCGCCCTAGTCCAAAGGAAACGGTCTATCTCATTGACTGCTATTCCGAAGCCGCCGCCCTTAAAAGCGGCTATTGCAAATGGGGAGTCGTGTTAGCGCACGGCTCTCTTTGCATTTTACGCTATTTCTGCCTTTATTATAACATGGCAAGAGAAAATTTCAATCCGTTCACTTATATCAGTATAACCCTGTTTTGTTACTGGACAGGTGTTCGTTTTTTCTTTGCAAGAATAACTCGAGTTCTTTGGAAGTCAAATCATGGTGGGCTTTAGCTGGTCCAACATTGCACAAATTACTCATGCCCCAGGGTCCTGATTCATATAGAATAGCTCTTGTAAGCAACGAAAGGAGCACATCAATTATGATCTTGAATTTACAGGACGTATCCGTACGCTATCATAAAGCCAATACCAATGCGGTAACCAAAGTATCCTTCTCCGTTGAGGACAACCGTATTGTATCGATTGTGGGACATAACGGGGCAGGAAAAAGCACACTGATTCAAGCCATAATGCAAAATTTAAACTATGAAGGGTCCATTACCTATGGTTTTAGCAAAAAGGACCTGTATAAATACATCCGGGTGCAAACCCAGACGTCTACGTTCGAAAAAAACGCGAAAGTGAAGGATATTGTACAGCTCTATATTGAACTGCTGGACAGTCAGGAAACGGTGGATGAGCTTCTGCAAAGTATCCAAATGTTACCCTTTAAAAATTCCTACCTGGAAAAGCTGTCGGGCGGGGAAAAACAAAAGATTGCAGTGCTGCTTGCGACCATCGGCAATCCTAAGCTGATTATTCTGGACGAGCTGACGACAGGGCTGGATGTAATGTCCCGCAGAATGATCTGGGATTTATTGAACAAAATCCGAAAGGAAAAAGGGGGTAGCATCCTGCTCACCAGTCACTTTTTAGACGAGGTTGAATACTTGTCCGATTATGTGATTGTCCTTGAAAAGGGCAGGGTCAAGCTGCAAGGGACGGTTCCTGATATTATCGGTAATGCTTTTGCGATGCATAAACTAGCGACTTGCCTGGTGGATTCAAGCTTTAGGTTTTCCTCTCTAAAATATGCATATAAGCAGCAAAGCAATAAATTAATGATTGAATACAAAAAAGAAGACGAAAAAGAGGTCTACGATCATTTAAAAATATGCGGAGGATACGATATCCAGCTGCAGAACAGAACGTTTGAAGATGCGTTTCTCAAAATAATCGGCTATGAGTTGGATGAGAAAGGGGACACCAAATGAAACCGGTAGTTAGCTTAACCAAATATAATTTTAAACTGTTATTTAGAGATAAATCGTCTGTACTTATGGCATTTTTAATGCCCATCGGGTTTTATATTTTATTTGGATATATGCTGCAGAATGTGGAATTCAGCGGCTCGGCCTTATCCGATCTGCTTGTTCCGCTGTACATCATCATTATTATAGGCAATGCGGTCATTAGTGTGTTTGGTACGTTTTATGTACAGGCGCGGGAAAGCGGAAACCTGCAAAAATTTAAGTTTATGGGTGTCAACGAGCTTTGCTTTTCCTTCACTTTATTCATGGCTACCTTCGCTTTTCAGCTTACTGTCATTTTTGCTTTTATTGTATTTACTTATTTTTATAATGGAACGGTATTCCCGGTGCAAAACATCATCCCGGTCCTTGTTACCCTTGCCGTCATCGAGATTTTTCATTTTGCCGTTACGTTCTTTTTAACTTCGGTTCTAAGAAAGACCTCAATTTATAATCCGATCTCCTTAGCTTTTTATATGTTCCAGATGTTCCTTGGCGGCTTAACGTTCCCGATTGAAATGTTCCCGCAGTTTTTGCAAAAGCTAGTCTATTATATCAATCCCATCATCTACGGACGAAATGCATTACTGGCGGCATGGACTAACAATCCTGCAGTCGGAGATGTAGTAAAAGATAATGTAATTCTGCTCTCTATCTCTGTTGGACTTGTCATCCTAGCGATTTGTGTTCAGCGCTTTATTTTCGCTCAAAAGACATCCGCAGCATTGGCTCAATAAAATAACCCCACAAAGTGGGGCTGGCTTTTATACGGATGCTGACTCAGGTACTTTGCGTAGACCCCGAAAACCTATAAAAAAGGCATCCGTCATGGATGCCTTCTGATTGTTGAGAAACCCAGCTGTTTTAATAGTCTTGGGTTTCTTTACTGTGTTCCCATGTCTGCGGACGCTGCATCCGTTATATGCCTCGTCCCTTTCGCACGCTAACGGACTCTGCGTCCGTTATTTGCCGAAAATGGCCCCGTTTCCATCGCTAACGGACCGTGGTTCCTTTATTCTGCTAAATGATGGGTACATTAAGCCCTTTCGGATGAAATAACGGATCTAAGGTCCGTTAGGATTCCAAAACACACCTCTAGCGCAAAATAATGGATCTGGAGTCCGTTAGCCTTAGCATCTCCAAGTAATTAATAGGTTCTGGTGCGCGTGTCGAAACTTTCTCTAGCGATTGTTGGACAGCTTAATAATACCAAGCTCAATCCCTTTCACAATGGCGGCAACGGTGGAGTTCACCATTAGCTTATCGTTAATCGACATTAAATGATTGTTTACGGTGCGTCTGCTAATAAACAGCTTATCCGCAATCACTTGCTGCGTCTCCCCGTTGCTTGCATACTGCAAAATTTCCTTCTCCCGCGGGGTTAACTCTTCAATAACATCCTCAGCATTATTCTCCATAAAGATGGTGCCCCCTTGATGGATATGCTTGATGTTTTCGATCAGATTTTCAACGGACATATTTTTATCCAAAAAACCTCTAGCCCCCATGCGTTTCGCTTCCAGGTTGTATTCATGCAGGTTGTATCCCGACAGGAAAGCGACCTTCAACTCAGGAAGATGGTATAACACCTCCCGGCATACATCTAACCCGCTGTACGTCCCCATATGAATATCCAACAAGATTAAGTCAGGCTTTTCCTGCTGCACAATTTCAACGATGTTTTCCGGTGTCTGGAAGCAGATAAATTCTTCTACATGATTGGCCATTACAATTTCCAGGCTTTTGGCAAACAATTTATGATCATCAAATAACAGTACCTTCATGTGTTCTCCTTGGAAGTGTTAATGTAAACAATTTATAATCATCGTGTTGTGCCCATTCAAAAGCTCCGCCAAGTGAACCCGCCTGATGCTTCAAGCTGGAGATCCCCAAATGCTTAATCTTGACTTCCATGTCCTCTTGCACGATGGGTCTGCCATCCTCTTTCACTTCCATAATCCAATGGTCTGCGGTATACAAATGGATCCATATATGATTGGCCTCCGCATATTTACAGGTGTTCGCCAGCAGTTCCTGTAACGTACGGTAGAACAAATACGCAGACTGCTCATCCATTTGCTCGAAGATTTCATACTGAATATGGGGATTCGGAATTTTACCGTACCGCTTGCGCATCTCATCAAGTAAGATATGAATATTTCGCTCAAAAGACAGATCCGCAAGGGTAGACGGATAAATTTCATGCATTTGCGAGCGGATCGACGTATTGAGGTCAGCCAAAGTTTCGACCGCCAGCTCCTTTAGCGCAGGCTGTTCCGTTGGTAAGGTGGCCACGATGTTTTTAGTCGCAATAATGTTCTGCAAAATATTATCGTGCAAATAATACGTCACCTCTTTGCGAAAGCTCAACTCCTTACTGAAATTCCCGCTCCCTTCAGCATCCAGCAGTTTGATTTTACTCATCTCTTCCCATTGGTTAAGCTTGTTCAACAGATAACGGGCTAAAGCATAGGCCGTGTAGTAGTGCCCGGGTGTAAAGGACTGATGTGTATCGGTTCTATGGAGCACCAGCAAGACTTCTCCGGCATATAGAGACTTGCCTGACTTAAAACCAGGCTCAAGAAAGACTCCACTGGTATATATGACTTTGTGATTATACATGATTTTGATGCCGTCATTCGGAATAACAGGGGACAGCTTGGAGTCAAAACCAGACCAGGACAATTCTTTTTCCTGCTGGCTTAATGCATCCTCCCATTTTTTCACGAACCAGTCATTGAGCCCGCTTTCGAGGATTCCATCCTTGGCACGGAGTACCTTCTGTATATTGAAGCATGCTGCAAAGGCCATAACGAATAACACCAGGCTGCCTGTTAAACACAAGGCAAAGGGACTGCTGCTGCCTGAATAAACCCACTTATAGCTGGCTATGGAGTAGCCAAATAACAGGCTTATCATACATAAAAAAATAATGGACTCTGCATACAGAAGGCGGAATACCACCCGGTGTATTGATGCTGACGCCACATAAAGAACAAAGATTAGAAAGCTCGTCGGCAGCGTAAAAATCGTGTTTTGCTGAAAAGGAAAAAGAAAAGAAGAAGCACAAGCTGCAATCGCTAAACTATGTAATAATCCTAATATGATCACATTCCATTTTTGCATCGTAGTCAGGTCAGCATGCAGTACCATCACGATGGTATACAAGGTGCAGACTGCAAATAAAATTGCCGGATTTAGAGCAAATGCCAGCACTATACTGGCTGAAGCAACGATATAGTATAGCCTTGTAACCCAAGGCTGAATGGAGTTTCGCCTCATATAATAAATCGAAGCTGCGATAAAAATAAGCGCTGCGCTATAAAACAAGTAAGAATAGCCCTCATAAAGCAAAAACATCCACAAAAAAAGATGAATAGGAATGTAATATTTCGGCTTTGCACCACCCGCCAAAAATAAATAGAAGCAAAGCAGTACGTTACCGATCACAAATACAAAAAGGTAATGCGCCGGAAAAATAATCACCTTATTTTGAAATAAACAAGTCAACGCTAACACAACGGAATAAACAAAAAAAAGCATTTTTGTGCTGGCCTGAATATGAGTTCCAGATATCTTATGCTGCATTAGATGGCTCCTGCTCTTGTTACTTTTTTCTTATTTTACATGGTCTTCTTTTAAAATACCGTAAATTTCGATATCGATAACCCCTTTACCGGCCCAGAAGGTTGCTTGTCTTAAGGTTCCTTCCTGGATGAAACCGTTCTTCATCAACACCTTCTTGGAAGGCTCGTTCCCGGGCATCACTTCAGCCTGAATTCTGTTGACGTTGACCTCCGTGAACAAATAATCGAGCAGTATTTTTACCGTTTCCGTAGCAATACCTTTTCCCCAATGCGATTCCGCTAAAAAATAGCCCAGTGTTGCTCCGTTAACTTTTTGGTTAAAGTCGAAAACTTCAGCAATCCCAAGCAGCTGATCGGGTTCAGCATTTGCGAAGATCCCCCACTTTACCCTCGATTTTTTATTATAGTCTCTTTCAAAATGCCCTATCATATTTTTGACCGTTTCTTTATTATGTTTGGATAAGATGCCGCAGTATGCAAATACTGTGTCATTGTCATAGATTTCAAAGACTTCGTCAATATGATGAGCTTCAATCTTTTTTAATACAAGTTTCTCTGACTTTAGGATAGGGAATTGCTCAAAAACTGCCGTTAAGTTCATACCCTCACCGCTCCCTGCTTTTTATTTTTTGGGACCTTAGCTTTCGTACTGCAAACTTTCTTGTGTCCTCGTAGCTGTCGTACAAGCATTCTTCTATTATCTCTTGGGGGAGAAATTTTCTCTTGGACATTTTCAGAATTAGAGTATGACGGCAAAATGAACACAGCGTTTGTCTATATATGTAGGTAAAACATGCAGGACTAATCTTCACTGTTCGGTTATCCAATAAATTCTCAACGTCCATAAAGACTCCATGCCAGCTGCCATCCTCATAAGATACTTCCAGGCTCTGGATGCCTTCGAGCAGAACAGCTTCATCTTCAGGCTTATAGCAGTAACATAGGAGGCTTAGAGCATTTGCGGTCTCGTTCTTTTGTTTAAGAAGATTTAATGCGTAGTCATGGATCATGTCTGGCGGTAAATGCTGCATCATTTCAAACGCAACATCACGTATTGCTTGATTTTCGCTTTCGGCAAGTTCAAAAATAAACTGCTCCTCCAACGGGAAGCGCACTTTTCTAAACGTCCAAAGTAATTCCAACTTTATTTCTGGATTTGTTTCTTCAATGGAGTATTTCGCTAATTTAATCAAATCCTCTGCTGAAGCAATCCTCGCAAAACGAAGTGCAAGCCCCCGGCTGCACTTTTCTTTTGATGCTTTGACCAGTTCTTCTAATGTTGGGGGATCAATACTTTGTCCATTCTGAATAGTAGTGTGTGAAACAGAGTTTAAAAAGGCTTTTACAGCTTCCGATTTCATCGCATTGTTCTGCAAATAAGTATCGACACGTTTATCCCCAAACTTGTTTTGTGCATTGGAGTAGAACCAATCCATATCAACATGATTACGCTTATTTAACGCATGCTCGCCAAGCTGCTTTACAATATTTTTGAATGCAGGAAATCCATCTAGAGAGGTCAGCCATACACAAAGCCATTCTCAATGATCCTTCTCTTTATGACTTACGCGATGGGAAAGCAATCCAAGCAATACGTTATATTTCTCATATAATGCTTCCCTTGCTAGAACGCTGCCATCTACTGCAAATAGATATAAAAGCTCGCACAACTGATCGAATAACCACGTATCTAGATTCTTTTGCATAAACTTGTGGATGATTGCCTCTTCAAAAAAGCTCTTATCTTCGAATAGACCTATTGCTTTATATAGAAAAGTCCCACGTCCTCCTTCGCATTGCATGTCATAGCAGGTGTTACGAAGACAAGCCCATAAGACAATATCTTTATATTTTTCACGACAGTTACTCTCTTTTAACTCAATATACGAACTGCCTAGTCCCCGTTTGAATGCCTCTTTGAATTGATTTTTTGTAAGTTTTCTTTCTCCCAATTAATGACCTCCTGACTTCCTAGTCTGCGTTGATCACACCGAAGTCCTGCCTGCCCAAGTGCCATTGAAACGCTATCCTCACCTGTTATCCTCATCGTTCTTGTGTACAACTTCTGTGTTTTCTGATGCTATATTATCTATGTTAACCGATGATATCATGAAAGCAGCCGCTAAAGGGATTCATTTCCACACTGTTTAATACATAAAAATGTTATTCGCAGAGTTTGAAGGCACTATCTTCAATATGCTTGAGGAACATAAACATTAAGTTTGTTAACATCGTGCCGCCTGAGGATATTTGTTCTGTTTGCGCCTACAGTTACTGTTTAGAAGAAACGATGACCGGACTGGGCGAAGAACGAGATGTACCGCAACCGTCTATTGGGCGAACAGGGGCTTGAAGTGACACTTCCATAAGCCGGGCACTTAAACCGCTAAAAATAAAAGAGGCCACAGTTGGCCTCTTTTACGTTAGCTTTGCCAGCTCATCCATAAAAGCCGGCCGTGTAGGATATTGAGCTTTTAATTGAGCGATGATTTCCTCCTGGCTTGGTTTCCCTACTACTTTTTTATATCGTTTAAGCATGGCGCATACACGCTGATACTCTTTTCTGTTGGAAGATGTGCTGGCCGTGTTATAGATATGTTGGCTATAAACCTGCTTCATTTCCTCGCGGTAATCGGTAGACAGCCGGTCTGCATATTCTTCTATCCTGGAAGGATTGGCCGTTACATAAGCCATCATTTCTTCCGTGTCATTTTTTTCTGCAATGAGCTTAAGATAGACTTCCCGGGTTTTCCAATGGTTAGCTTTTTTCAATTCGGGAAGGATGCTGCGGTAGAACTCTTCCTTGTCCCCAGGGAACAACGACTCCAGTTCATGATAATAGACATAGTCCCCATTCAGCAAAAGCTCTTTAGCCAACTCCACCTGCTCTTGCCTGAGAGAAAGCTTTTTATAAGCTTCATATCTTACAGCCTTCCACTTGGTAAGCAATCCAGGAAACGGCTGATCCTGCTGCTCCCCTTCTTCAGCTAATTCGATGGCACGGCGATAATTTCGGTTTGCCAGACTTTTCTCAATGGCCCACTCTCTGAAAAAAGAAAAATGAAGATTTTCTTGTACAAATCTCTCCACTTCCTCTTTAGAGCCGTAGTCCTGAACGAACTGAAATAAAATTTTGAGCAGCGCTTCATTTGTATATTTTAGATACTCATCGTTGGCATTTGAAGCAATTTGATGCTCAATCTCCCTTTTCAACTGCCCTCTGAGCTTCTCCACATCCGCAAATTCGGCACAGATATGAAATAATGCAATCTGGAAATCCTCCCATCCCTCAAAAATCTTACTCTTACCCACGCTGAGCAGACGTTTAAAAAGCCGTTCCCGAGCCGACAGATCCTGACGTTCCTGGCTATCAACGATTTTCTGAATCTGTCCCAACGCTTCCTTCACTAACATGCCAATGTCGCCGTTAGAATCATCCGCATACTGAAATGCCGCCAGCCCTTCTTCCAGTACCAGTAAAATGATCTCCAGTGCCAGCGATTCATGCTCCATGTCGCTAGAGTCTTCCAACAACTCAAGCATTTCACTCGCAAACCCATAGGTTTCCCGATAAGGAATGAATCCATCTCGTCCAACATAGCTTTTCACAATGGATTTGATTCGTTTCTTGTAGGACTGAATCTGCTGAGAATGTTCTCCTTTAGCATATTTCAACAGAAGACGTTGTCTAAACATCTCATCCTGCTCCGCGAATTGGGCAATAATACAAATCAGTTCGTCTTTGGACAAACGACTTAATAATGCTTGTACTTCAGTTTGCCTCGTCATTTTCATTTTCACTCCTATTAATTAAATCTGTACTTTGAGATATAGAACATACCGTAGCGCCTTAGCCGCCTTTGCCCTATTCAATCAAATGCCTTCTTCCTCTAACCCCTTATAAAGTGTAATTTTATGTTCGATTTTGAGCAGGTTCTCCTGTAGCTCTTCAATTTGTTTGGTTACTTTATTTTGATGCAGTTCTAGCATTGTTCTCCTTTCCTTGATTGTAGCTTCACCCTGACTCCGCAACTCAGAAAACTGCTTCATCTCACTGATTGGCATTCCAGTTTCCCGCAGCCGGATTAAAAAATCTATCCATAACAAGTCGGAATCCCGATACTTGCGGTATCCAGATTCGTTACGCGCTACGCCGTTCAGCAAACCAATTTTCTCATAGTAACGTAAAGTGTGAACGGACAGCCCGGTTATTTGCGAAACTTGTTGAATCGTAAAATGTTTGTCCATGATACTGATTATAACAAAAAATAGTGTTGCCTTAGAGTGCACTCGAAAGTATAGCATGACTTTAAGAGGTGGCTTGATCATTTACTTACAGGGGGTTGAATATGACTACAGAGCGCTATCAACGTGGCTGGGAAAAGCTAATGGAAATTGACGGGGAAGGGGGAGAGCGGGTGATCGCGTCATTGCAGGACATTGCTCCTGACCTTGGCCGGTACGTGGTTGAATTTGCTTTTGGAGATATTTATTCCAGAGAAGGCTTGGACTTAAAACAACGGCAGCTTGTCACTCTTGCTTCCTTAACCACACAAGGCGGTTGCGAACCCCAGCTTCAGGTTCATATTAACGCGGCTCTTAATGTGG
Organism: Paenibacillus nanchangensis; assembly: GCF_046543445.1. Lineage (NCBI taxonomy): Bacteria > Bacillati > Bacillota > Bacilli > Caryophanales > Paenibacillaceae > Paenibacillus > Paenibacillus nanchangensis. The sequence goes on along the minus strand of NZ_JBHOFD010000033.1, from coordinate 267 downwards.
GACTCTCTCCTCGCGAGATCATTGAGGCTATCACGCATTGTATTCCCTACACAGGTTTTCCGCGTGTGTTAAATGCTATATTTGTAGCAAAACGTATTTTTCAAGAACAGAATGTACAAATCGGGTAAAACCAATACCAATACCAATCCAATCCTATCCAATCCAATATCCATATTTTCGCCGCACATAGCAGAAACCGCGCCAGCAATAGCTGTCACGGTTTCTTTTATCCTTATGCGAAGCTCTTACTTATTATACAGTCTGTAG